>JAUWHT010000049.1 GCA_030605745.1 Pirellulales bacterium
CCAACCAGGAAATCCAGACCGATCGAGATTCGGGTACTTGACCCTGTCTCGGATTTATGCGATACTAAGAATGATCGCTCATGGGTAACACTTCGGCACGGCCGAAGGCCCATCAAGCGGTTGCGTGAACGGTTACCAAAATCGAGTGGTCAGACCTGAACGCCTTCATTCAGAACCGACTTGTTCAAGCCCCCGCCCCGCGCCGTCGGTCGCGCCCGACACCGGAGGGGGTGACGGAGTATTTCTAAGCCAGTTTCTTACATGGTCAGTCACTCGCCGCAACCGCTCATCACTCGGGTGCTCTTCGTTGTAGACTGCCGACATATCGTTAGCATCCTCAACGTGTCCCATGATGTAGCGGACAGCATCTTTGTCAAGCGTTTGCTGTCCAATGGTCTGGAAGGTGTGGCGAAGGGCATAGAAGTTGAGTCCCGGACGTTTCAGCCTTGCCTCTCGCAGAACCTTCGCCATTTCCTTTGATATGGGTCTATCTTCATCGCTGGTATCCCAGGAGTTGCCGTATTTCGTGATGAAAACCCGGTCTTGATGCTCGGGGTTCTTAGGTTGCGGGCGGACTGTAAGAGCCTCTTGCAACGCTCGCACCGTTTCAGACCACAATGGGCATTCTCTCGGCATTCCTGTTTTGGGGCGAGGGAAGTTCAACCATCCAGCTTCCAGATTCAGGGCACGCATAGGAAGTTGGGCGCAATCGTTGTTGCCTAGACCGCAGTTGATGCCGAGTAGGATCATTGCTCGCAGTTGAGCACTTGCGGCGTTAATCACCTGTATTAGTTCGTGAGGCTGGAACATACGAGCGGGGTGTTTTGCTCGTTCCTGCCGCAAGGTCTTTCGACTAGGCTTTTTGAACCCCTGCCCATAACGCACCGGTCGATCAATCAAGCATTGGTCATACGCATACTTGAACAGGACCCGCACACGACCAATTTCGTTGGACAGGGTGCTCTTGCTGCGCCCCTTGGCGGCGCTATTTCTCAAGCGCTCAAAATTCTCTGGTAGTAGGCTCTCCACCAGTTTGTTGTGACCGAAGAAATTGAGCACCCACTCCGCAGTCTTGAGATAGTCGTGCCAGGTTCGTTCCGCCAATTCCCCACTTTCCACTAGCCCCCTCTTGCTGGTGAGGAAGCGATTAACCAATTCTCGCACCGTCAGACCGCCCCCATTGGACGGAGTGCGCCCAGCTAGTAGATCATCCCTTACTTCTACGTATTCCCGCAGCGCGCCCTGTGGATTATCCCAACTGCCGAAATAGTGGGTCCTACCGCGAATCTTCTTAGCCCACTTCCCGGAATCATGTGGGTAGAGTGGGAAATCCGGGCGGGGTTTAGGCGGCTTGCCAGATTTTTGCGCAACTGGTATCTTCTGAGGAGTGGCACCGTGAGCGTGTGTAAGGTATCGTTGTAAGGCTTCCTGGGGATCATCCCACGGACCGAAGTAGCGCAATCTGCTGTTGATCTTTTTCGCCCACTGGCCATTGTTGTGAGCGAACAGAGGAAAATCGGATGATGGTTTGCCTGGCTTCTGCATGGCGTTTGCTCCAGGGTGTCGGGGTGTCGTCATCGGGTGTCGGGCGTAGGTGCGGGCGTAGCGGTTCGACACCTGCAATATAGCATAGTCCATAAACCGTTTGCTGTCAAACAGTTAGATGCTACGGGGGCGTAGCTCAATTGGTTAGAGTACCGGACTGTCGATCCGGTGGTTGAGGGTTCGAGTCCCTTCGCCCTCGCTTGCGGGCAGATGCCGGAAACGCTTGTTGCGTACCTGGGTCTTGGATAGCATCCTTATGAGGCCGGGCGGCTCATCCAGAGGAGTGCAGGCGAGGCCACGAAAATTGAACTGTAGGTGCCCACCAACACGCCCACAACCAACGCAAAGGCGAATCCGTGAATCCCTTGACCGCCGGCAATGTACAGAATCACCACCACCATCAACGTGGTCAAAGAGGTGAGTAATGTACGGCTTAGCGTCTGATTGATGCTGACGTTGACCATCTCTTTGGTCAACTGTGGGGCCTTGCCGCGGACTTCACGAATCCGGTCGAAGACCACAATCGTGTCGTTCAGCGAGTAACCGATGATCGTCAGGAATGCGGCCAGCACCGGCAGGCCGATCTTGAACGGATCGATCAGCAGGAAGCCCAAGTAGGGAGCCACATAGGCACTAAGCGCGATCGCGCCCAAGGTGACCAATACGTCGTGTACCAATGCCACGACTGCCGCCAGGCCGAAAACCACCCGCTGGAACCGAATCCAAATGTAGCCCACGATGAACAGCAGGCTGGCGACCAGGGCGGTAATCGCCAGTGTGCGGGTGCTGCCGGCCACCTTGCCGCCGATCGTGTTCGACGAGGGGAAGAAAGGGGTATCCGCCAACATTGCCCGGACCGATTCGAGCCGCTCACTGGCCTTCTCTGGCGGCAGCTTAATTTTCACATCCCAAATGCTATAGGCCGTGCTGTCGCCTTCTTCATAGTCCGGGTTGGATAGCTCCAGCAACGGCACTGCATCCTCCGATCCGAACTCACGGATGAACATCTCCATCAACGTGTCGTGATCCACCTCCTGATCGAACGTCAACTGTGTGTGCGCTGCTCCGGAGAACGGATCGCCAGCCGCTTCCTCCACGGCCGCTTGCGGATTCCGAACCTTATCGATTTTGCCAATGGCAAAGGCATTCGAATCCAGCTTCTTACCGAATACGTCGTGGAGATGATTCTCGACGACGTCGATCGACGACGTCTTGTGGGGATTGGCCTGGTCAACCACGTCACCCTGGGAAGTATTGATCACGAAGCGTAGCCCTTCCGGCTCGTTCTGGATCTGGACGTCGCTGACGGCCAGATCGGGTAGATCGCTAAGGGCTTTGCGGACATCGGCGATCTTCTGGGGTGTCTTGAAGAGGACTTCGACCGAGACCCCACCGGTGAAGTCGATGTCCAGCAACCCGGCGCCGCGGAAGCCCACTCCCACCAGGCCGATCATGATTACGAGGATCGAGACGGCAGCGGCCGGCCGCCGCATGCCGAGGAAATCGATCTGGGTCCTTCCGAGCATCCGCATCATTCTCAGCTTGCTGATCCACCGCCGCTTCTCGGCGATATCGAACACCACCCGGGAGCAGAAAATCGCAGTGTACATGCTCAACACCACGCCCAACCACAACACCACGGCGAAACCCCTAAGCTGATCGCGTCCGATGACGTACAGCACGGTGGCGGTAATCAAGGTGGTCAGGTTGGCGTCGACGATGGTGGTAGTGGCCCGGCTGAACCCGTTGCGAATGGCCATCCGTAAGGCAGCGCCGCGGGCAAGCTCTTCACGAATTCGCTCGAAAATCAGCACGTTGGCGTCGACGGCCATACCAACCGTAAGCACCAGGCCCGCCAGCCCCGGCAGCGTGAACGCCGCCTTGATGGTGATCATGATCGCCAGGATCAACACCAGGTTTATCAGCAGCGCTCCGCAGGCGACGACGCCTGCAAAACGGTAGTAGACCAGCATGAACAGCAGCACCAGCACCATCGATACCATAATGGCCGTGCTGCCCTTTTCGATGGTATCACGTCCCAGCGTGGGGCCGGTCAACAACCGGCTGATCGGCTCTTCGGTCAAGGCGGTCGGCAGGCTGCCGGCATTCAGGACGTTGACCAGATCCTGCACCTCCTCCTTGGTGAACGAGCCGGTGATCTCACCGCGGTCGAAAATCGCGCTTTGAATAGAAGGCGCGGAGTAAAGGTATCCGTCGAGGATGATTCCCAGCTTTCGGGTGAAGTCCTGGACCTTGTCGGGCAGGTTGTTTCCGGTCAGTCCGCCGAAAAGCTGTCCGCCGGCCGAATTGAACATGAAGTTAACGCACGGGTTCCCGCGACGATCGACGTCGGGCATGGCTCGGGTGAGGTAGCCGCCGGTGACGTCGAAGGCGTCCTTGACCACCAGGACCTCCAGGATTTCCAGCTCCCCGCGGGTCCTGGTTCGCCTTGCAATTTCCCGGTAGCTTCGGAAGCTGTCTTCCTCGCCCGTCTGGACCGGCACCCACCAGCCGAGCACGTTGCCGGCCGCGTCTTTGATCACCTTGGTGTTTTCGTGCTTGGCGCGATCTATCAACGACTTGTGGTCGCGGTCGTTGGCCAGGATGCGGAACTCTAGCGTACCGGCCCGGCTGACAAGCTTTTCGATCCGTTTGGCTTCGCTCTCATCGACTTTAGGGATGATGATTTCGATCTGTTCGAGTCCATAGGGGCGAATGGTCACCTCCTTAACCCCGCCCGGATTCACCCGCCGACTGACCGCCGCAATTAGCTTGTCCATTTCGACCGGCCGGTCGTCCGTTTTTTTGGTCTGATCGACCTCGTAGACCAGGATCACACCGCCGCTTAGATCAATTCCCAGCTTCGGCGGCCAGCCGAAAATCGTGACCACCAGACCGCTCAACAGCGTGCACAAGACCATCCCGATCTTCCAGCCGTGATCGGGCATGCGGAACTTCCGCGCCAGGTAGCCGCCCAGCATGAACGGCACCGTTAGCAGGGCCACAACGATTAGCAGAATGACGTACCAGGGCATGGGGAAGGATCTCTACAGTTTAGGATTGCAAATTGCAAATTGAGAATTGCAAATTGATTTGTTGCCACCGGGCAATTTTCAATTCTCAATTTGCAATTTTCAATTTGCAATGCCCGAGATTGCAGGCCGCCACTATTAGGAGGTATCGTCTGCTGCTGCGTCTGAGAGGACCCGGGTGACTGAGTTGAGCGTCATCCGAAGCTTGGTGTTGGTTGCTTCGTCGACTTTGATGGTGACTTCATCGGCCTCGGCGTGGACATTGGTAACCACGCCGTAAATCCCTCCGGCGGTGAGCACCCGGTCGTTCTTTTTGATCACGGCCAGCATAGCCCGCCGCTTGGCCTGTTCCTGCCGCTGGGGGCGGATCAGCAGAAAGTAGAATAGGAATCCGATTGCCAAGAAGGGAAACAGCATGCCCATCAGGCCGGCCCCGCCGCCTCCACCACCGGCGCCTTCTTGAGCGAACAATATCAACTCAGTCAGCAAGGTTACCTCCTAGTTGGAATATGCTCTCACCGATAGCCGGGGGACAACGTCCCGCGGGCGCGCCCCCGCGACGCGTTGCGCGAGCGGCTATTGCCCCCGCGACGCGTCCCGGCTATTTGTTCCCGCGACACATTGCGCGAGCGGCTATTGTAAAGTAGTATCATAGGCTGTTACGTTGCGAAGAGCAAGAGAAGCTAACCGTTCCGGCGATTTTCAATTTGCAATTTGCAATTTCTGATCCCCCAGATTGTCCCAGCCCCGCAACTTCTCGCGCCGAAACTCCTCAAACCGGTCCGCCTGAATCGCCGCTCGGGCGTCGGCCAACAGCCGCTGGTAGTACGTCAGGTTGTGGATCGAGAGCAGAATCGGTCCGAGCATCTCTCCGGCCATGAACAGGTGCCGGATGTATCCCCGGCTGCGGCTACAGGCCGGGCATTGACACCCCTGTTGGATGGGCTGCTGGTCCCGCTCGTACTTCAGGTTCCTCAGCCGCAACGGGCCTTCGTCGGTGAAGGCCATCGCGTTGCGGCCGTTTCGTGTCGGCATTACGCAGTCGAACAGGTCGATTCCCCGCCGGACCGCCTCCAACAGGTCCTCCGGCCTGCCCACGCCCATCAGGTATCGGGGCTTCTGTACGGGGAGTTCCGGTACGGTCGCCTCCAGCACGCGATACATCTGTGCCGGTTGTTCACCTACGCTCAGGCCCCCCACGGCATACCCGGCAAAATCCAGTTTGGCCAGCTTCCGGGCACACGCCACGCGCAACTGCGTGTCGAGCCCGCCCTGGACGATCCCAAACAGGGCCTGATCTGGCCGGCTGGCGGCATCCCGGCAACGTTTGGCCCAGCGCACCGTCCGCTCGGCTGCCTTGCGAACCATCTCGGGGTTGCTGGGTAGCCCGACCACGTGGTCCAGCACCATGGCCACGTCGGCGCCGAGGGCTTCCTGGATATTGACCGCCCGCTCGGGCGAGATTTCCAGCCGCCGCCCGTCGATGTGCGAGCGGAAAACGACCTGCTGCTCGGTGATCTCAGTGCGATGGGCCAGACTGAACAGTTGAAATCCACCGCTGTCGGTCAGAATTGGTCCGTCCCAACCGGAGAACCGGTGCAGGCCGCCAAGTGCCGCGACGACCTCTTCCCCCGGCCGCAACGTCAGGTGATAGGCATTGCCCAAGAGCATTTGTGCTGCGGTACCGCGGATCTGCTCAATTTCCAATCCCTTGACGCTTCCTCCTGTTGCAACCGGCATAAATGCGGGCATTTCGACCGATCCGTGCGGCGTGTGGAAGGTGCCCCGCCGTGCCGCACAGCCCGCGTCGGTATGGTGCAGTTCGAATGAGAACGGGTTGTTCATCAGAAGTCTGTTTAGCCGCCGGGCTTGCTCGGCGCGTTGCTCGACGGTGAATTCGCTCCGGCGGCACGCTGTTGGGGTGGCAGTTTAACTGCCACCCCAACACGGAACTCCAGCGGCAAACGCGCCGGGCAAGCCCGGCGGCTAAACATTGTTGGGGTGGCAGTTAAACTGCCGCCCCAACACAGGCTTACTCGCCGCGGAGCTTGAGGCCCTGGAAGGCCAACTTCTCGCGGACCTCGTTGAGGCTGGTGACGCCGAAGTTCTTGCACTCCAGCAGATCATCGCCCGTACGACGCAGCAGGTCACTGAAGGTGTTGATGCCCAGGTGGATTATGCACTTCCGTGCGCGGACGGAGAGATTCAATTCAGAGATGGACCGGTTCAGAACTGCCTGTTCGTCGGCCGAGAGCGGCTCCGGCTCGAACATTTCGGCCGGGTGCTGCTCCTGAGCAAACTGCCCCAGCCTGAGGCCCCTGTTGGTCAGCATCTCCCTGATCTCGACCAGGCTGGTCTCGCCGAAGTTCTTGCTGGCCAGCAGTTCCTGCTCGGTGCACCGGCAGAGATCGCCCAGGGTCATGATCCCCATCTTCTGCAGACAATTCCGGCTACGGACCGAGAGTTCGAAGTCGGTGACCGGGATGTTCAGCATCTGGCTCATCCGGTCGTGCTTCTTCTGGGCGTCTTCGTCGTAGTACTGGTCGTGGCAGGCTTCCGTGTCCTTGATGAACAGGGCCGCCGAGACCTGATAGGGATACACGTCGAGAATCCGCTGATAGCACTGGGCCGCACGTTCGAACTGGTCGCGATCTTCATACAGCAGGCCCAGATTCAGCAGCGGTCCGACATTGGTGGGAAAGCGGTTGGCGGCGCGTTTGTACAATCTCAGGGCGGCTTCGTCGCTGCCGCGGCGGTCGCTCTCCAAGGCCAGGCCGAACAACGCGCCTGGATGATCGCCGTCGGCATCGACCGCCCGCTCGTACAGGGCCACCACTTCGTTTGGGTTTCCGCCCATCGCGGCCACCGTGGCGGCTCGTTGAGTGAGGTATTCGGCGGTTTGCTCGATGGCCCCAGACAGATTGTCGAGGGTGGCCAGCGCGGCGGTCGGATCGCCGCTGCACCGCTGGACTTCGGCCCGCCCCAGGGCACACGCGCTGGCGTCATAGCCGGCCTTTTCGGCCGCCCGAAAACCTTCCAGGGTGGCTTGGTACTGTTCTCGGGCGAAGCAGGACTTTGCCAGATAAAAATTGGCCAACGCCCCCCCGTCGGCCTTACGTAGCACTTCGATCGCCTTGTAATATCGCCCGACCAGGTACAAACATACGCCCAATCGCACCTTGCCGGCCGGACTATGCTCTCCCTTGGCCTGTAGTTCGCCGACGGCGTCGCGAAGCAATTGGTAGTTCGAATGATCGCTGGAAATTGCGTCCACCAGTTGCTGGACCTCGTGCGGTCCAAACGATGCGTTGTCCAGGACGAGTTGTTTTAGGTCGACCTGCTCGCTTTCTGCCATTGCCAGTTTCTCCCAAAGCGGCTCGAAGCCACAACCAAACGTTTTACCTCGCCCCATAGCCCCCGGCCTTGCCAGGGGTTAGGTGCTCGAAAGCCAGCGGTGGGAATCGAACCCACAACCCCCGCATTACGAATGCGGTGCTCTGCCAATTGAAGCTACGCTGGCAGCCCTATTTTCTAAGGGGTATTGACTCTGCCCACCGAAATGCTAGAATAGTTTTGACACTATTTCTGACACTGAGCACCGTATTCGACACTATTTTTAACACTGAGCAGAGCACCGTATTCAACACCACCGATAGGGGGCGGGTCACAACTACACTACCCCAGCATTTTCGGAGGACAATGTTCATGGCTAAGAATCCTACCAGAAAGAGATCGATAGTCAAGCCGATCAAACCCCACCCCGATCTATGGTTGCACCCAAGCGGCAGGTGGTGCAAGAAAATCAAAGGGCGGGCGTACTATTTTGGCAAGACCGATGATGACCCGATCCAAGTTGTCAGGCAGTATCTGGCCGTCCGTGACGATCTGCTGGCTGGCCGGACTCCTCGCACGTTACCCGAAGGGTTGACGGTCCGAGAACTGGCCAACCGTTTTATGACCAGCAAGAAAGCATTACTCCTAAATGCCGAAATCGTCCAACGTACCTTCGATGATTACTACGTTGTCTGCCGTCGTGTGGTTGACGTGTTCGGCCCTAAACGGCTTGTCGTGGACTTGGCGGCGTCGGACTTTGCCGAGCTACGGGCAGCGTTTGCCAAGACCAGGGGGCCGGTGTCGCTCACCAACGACATTACCCGTGTCCGGTCCGTATTCAAGTTCGGCTTCGATGAAGGGCTCATTGACCGGCCGATCCGCTACGGGCAGAGTTTCAAGCGCCCCAGCCGAAAAGTACTTCGGAAGGTTCGCAACGGCAACGGGCCGAAGCTGTTTGCCGCTGGCGAAATCCGCAGCATGATCGGCGCGGCCGGCCCCCAGCTACGGGCCATGATTTTGCTGGGGGTCAACTGTGGTTTCGGCAATTCGGACTGTGGCAACCTGCCCACGAAGGCCCTGGACCTGGTCGGCGGCTGGATCGACTACCCGCGGCCCAAGACCGGAATCGGCCGTCGGGTTCCGTTATGGTCCCAAACGATTGTCGCCTTGCGGGTCGCGATTGCCCAGCGACCGAAGCCAAGGGACAAGGCCGACGTCGGGCTCGTGTTTATCACCGCCAAGGGGTTGCCCTGGGCAAAGCAGCACGCAGATAATCCGCTCTCAAAGGAGTTTGCCAAGCTGCAAAAGGCTCTTGGGATACATCGAAAAGGCCGTGGGTTCTACGCGCTGCGGCATGTTTTTCAGACCGTTGCCGACGAAGCCCGCGACCCCGTCGCCACCCGGGCGGTTATGGGGCACAGCCCCGACGCAAGTGATATGAGCGCGGTTTACCGCGAAAGCGTAAGTGACGAAAGGCTGCGGGCCGTGACGGATCACGTTCGCAGGTGGCTGTTCGACGTTGACCAGGACAAACCGAAGGAATAAACTCATTTTGCCGGGTGCGGCTTGCAACCGCCACGGCTGGGCAGAGTGTCGCGGTGCTCTCCATCCTTTCCGCGATGCCTGCCCGGCAACCCGGCCATGAAAGGATGGAATTATGTCAGAAGCACTTCTCGAAACGGCACGCCACGCGGCGATTGATGCCTGTACCGCAGCCAACGGGCTTGTGCAAAAGGCTCGCAAGGGAGTCTATACTTACCAGGCCCCCGACGGTTTGATTGACCCGGGCCACTTGTATACGGACATCCGCAAACTTTGCGATGCATTGGAGGCCGGCAAGGCAAAGGTTGAGATTCCGGAGGTACAAAACCAACTTATGCGGGCCCGTGGCAACGAGCCGGCCCGGCATGACAATCGGTCTTACGTTACAGTCCACGCGCTTGCATGGGATTTCGCACGTAGCACGTGGTGTAGGATGCGTGATCTGTTGCATTACGGTATAGGCCCCGACGGTCCCGACAGTGCAATGATTGCAGCGACGGCGGATGATATTCACCACTACATGGACAAAGAGGACCGGCAAGGCTACGGCTTTTGGCTGGACTTGGAGCGGCTGAAAACGCCATGGCCAGACCTCGAAGGCGAGCAGGAAAAGCACGTGACGGCCCGCTTTGCAGCAGTTCAAGAGATACTTGCCGGGATTGAACCCTTGGACCGCGACTGGGTTACGGCGGCTATGAGGATTGAAAGTGCGAAAGCCGCGGCCGCCGAGGCCGACACCCCGCCCGCAACGGCCGACGAAGCCACTGTCACACCACGAAAAAAGCCCCCAGCCGAACCTTCTCGGGAAGCCTTTTTCGCCTACTTTGTTTATGTGCTAGGAGGCAAGACCCAGGAGGAAACGGGAAGGCTGTTGATGGAGACCTTCTCGGGCAGCTTCCCGCAGTACAAGATTTCCCGTCTTGCCAGCCGCGTGAGCCGGTGGCTGGACGCGGGCAATAAGCTCCCGGCGGTGTCAGAGAAAGCGCCGGGATAAACCGGCATGGAGTCGCGAATGAAAGAGTCGTACGGGAAAGGTCTAGCGAACCATCCCGGCCCCGAGCTATGCGGCGGCGACCGTGAGGTCGTGGCTGAGGCGTTAGTAGGGGTACACGCA
>JAUWHT010000393.1 GCA_030605745.1 Pirellulales bacterium
ATCGGGGCGCTCGCCACCGGCAACCGGTTCGTCGGGATCGAGCTTGAACCCGAGAGTTTCGAGACCGCACGAAGACGGATCGAGACCGTTTCGCAAACCATCTCCAACAACCGCAACACGAGACAACCAATGCGTAAACCCCAACACCTCAGTTATTCGTCCCTCTCCCTTTGGTATAAGGATCGCGATGAATTTTTCATCCGCTACCTTTCCGACACCAAAGCCCCGCGTCTGCAACAAGAGAACTACATGTCGATCGGCTCGGCCTTCGACGCCTACGCGAAGTCGGCCCTACACGAAGCCGTCTTCGGCAAGGGAGCGGATTCGCAGTTCGAGTTCGACGCCATCTTCACCGATCAGGTCGAAGAGCACAACCGCGATTGGGCACGCGAGCACGGCAAGTACGTCTTCGACTGCTATGTCCACACTGGGACCTACGCCGAGCTTCTTGCCATGCTCCTGAACTCGCGCGAGGAACCCCGCTTCGAGTTCACTGTCAAAGGCACCATCGGGGATCGCGTACCTTTCCTTGGCAAGCCCGACTGCCGGTTCGTCCACGAGTGCGGCGTCCACGTCATCCTCGACTGGAAGGTGAAGAGCTACTGCTCGAAGTACGGGGCCAGCCCCAGCAAGAACTACACGATCTGCCGCGATGGCTATGACGCAGCGAAGCAATCCCGCAGCCACGGCAAGGCCCATAAGAACTTCGAGCCCTACGACCATCACGGTATGACAATCCACGCCGGCTCGATGAAATACTCCAACCCCGAGTACGCCAACCAGCTTTCCATCTACGGCTGGCTGCTCGGCGAGGCCCCCGGCGATGAGAACGTCGTGGTGTGCGTCGACGAGATCGTCTCGAAGTACATGGGTGAAGGCGCCAGACCGCTCCTGCGAGTCGCTCAACACCGCGCTCGGGTGCAACGCGACTACCAACTCCACCTGCTCGATCGGGCAACCGCCTGTTGGGATGCCATCACCAGCGGCCACATCTTTACCGACCTCTCGCGCGAAGACAGCGACGCCCGATGCGAGGTGCTTTCCGAGGTGTCGGTCGGCCTGCACAGCAACGGCTCCTCGAAAGAGGACTGGTTCGCCGAAGTCGTCCGCCCGCAATTCGGGAGGTAAGCCATGCCGATGCATCAAGCAACCCTCGACCACAAGCTGATCCACGGTGATTGCCTCGAAGTGCTCCGCACGCTTGACGAGGTGCCCTGCATCTTCAGTGACCCTCCGGACAATATCGGCCTCGGCTACAACGAATTCCACGACAAGCGACCGGACGACGCCTACGTGGGGTGGCTCGACGACTGCCTGCACGTGTTCGTCCAGAAGGCCGGCATCGTTTGGGTCTCGTACAACGCAAAGTGGAGCTTTGCGATGGGTATCCTCGTCAGCAGCCTGCTCCGAGAGCACAAGTGGCTGGAGGCCAAGCCGTGCATTCAGACCTTCACATTTGGCCGCCACAACCACAAGGACCTGGGCAACAACCACCGGCCGCTGTTACGACTCAAGCGCGACTACGCTGCTGGTGCCCTATTGCGGATGCTTGAGCGTCGCCAGGTGGAACGCTGCCAAGCCCTCGTCCGCGAACTGGAGCGTATCGAGCGGGAAGTCACGGCCCAGTTCAACGGCCAGCAAGTGAACACCGCCACTCAGGTCAACGGCTCCGGCCCAAACGACTCGAAGCTCACGGCGGGCGGCTACGCCCCGATCCCCGTGCTGATTATCGATCTCAACACCTTCGACGCCGCGCTGGGCTGGCTCCACTGATCCTCACTGACCCTTTCCGGTAGGCAGCCGATGGGCCGGGCTCCTCACCTGGCCCGGTCCATCGGCAGATGGAGTAAGCCCAATGGAATTCAAACGCAAACGCATCCGTGGCAAGACCCAGAAGACCTACAAGCAGTGGCGGTCCGAGTGCGGCCACTACCGGATCTGCCGGCGGAACGAAATCCCCGGCCTCGGCTCGGCCCGCTACTACGCCACGGTGCGTTGTTGCCGACCCGATGGGGCCGAGTTCTGGGACTTCGCCGCCGACCGTCGCCCCTACCGAACCCTGAAGGCGGCCCAACAAGCCTGCCACCAAAACCAACAGACTTGGCAGAAATTCATCGACCTAGCCGACGCCCCGCGCAAAGGCCGCAACGAATTGGCCCGCCAACAGATCACCGGCTTCATCGTCGGCAGCAAGCCCACGACCGGCCGTATCCTTGGCAGTTGTCCACCCGTCTGGGCACTGCCCAAACTCGTCCCCTGGCTCCTCCAACTCGTCTCTCCAGACCGAAAGGAAACCCACGCATGAATACCAGACCCTATGTCAGCATTGACATTGAAACAACTGGCCTCAATCCTGAAAACTGCCAAGTCCTGGAAATTGGCGCGGTCATCGACGACGGCACGACGCCAATCGAGGACTGCCCCACCTTCCACTGCTACGTGGACCACGGGCTCATCCTGGGCGAACCTTTCGCCGTGTCGATGCACCCGACGATCCTCCGCCGCATCGCCACGCACGAGGAAGGATACACGTATCTGCAACCCTGGGAAGTCGCCGGCCGGTTCCGTGACTTCCTGAAAGAGAACGGACTCGACCCAGAAAACGAGAAGGTATTCGTCGCGGGCAAGAACTTCGCCAGCTTCGACAGCCGCTTCTTAAGCAAGGTCACCAGTTGGGACAAATACATCAAAGTCCACCACCGCATCCTGGACCCCGCCGCGATGTACTGGCGGCCCGAGATCGACGGTGTGGAACTGCCCGACACGAAGACCTGCATGGAACGGGCCGGCATCAGCGGCGAAGTCGCCCACACTGCCGTCGAAGACGCGCAGGTGGTCGTTCGTCTGATTCGTCACGCGATTGAAGCCCGGCAAGCTCTCAATTGCGACAGCATCGTCCTCGCCAGTTGAGCAGTCCATCGCGCCTCTCCTTCATCATTTCTCACCTCCTTGTGGAGATCTTCCGCCATGTCAGAAACCGCAATAGGCCTCCCACCCCCTGAAGAGGTACGGCTGTTGGACGTGAACGCCGTCGCGCAATTCCTATCTTGCAGTACACGACACGTCTACCGACTGGCCGACTCCGGCCGAATGCCTCGCCCTCGAAAACTCGGGGCACTGGTCCGCTGGGACCGCCAGGAACTCGAAAAATGGCTTGCCGGTGGCTGTCCTTCGTGCCGCTAATGGGTATATATCATGGGTGAGTTCAATCCTGCGATGACCGCTGGTTGCTGAAGTCGCGCAGGGTAATCATAATGTCGACAAGTACGATTGGTTCTTTCCACACTTGAAAGCGAGTTAGCGCATGGGTACCGTCTACAAAAAAACGTTCACCAAACCGCTGCCGGCCGATGCTGAAGTCTTTCTACGCAAGGGTAAGCGGTTCACCCGGTGGAAGGATGCCAGGGGCAAGACCAAGACGGCTTTGTTGACTACCGGGCGGGATGGTTCCGACCGTATCGTGGTTACTGCCGGCACCTACACGGCCAAGTACCGCGACGGCTCGAGCGTGGTCCGGGAACAGGCGACCGGCTGCCGCGACAAGGAAGCCGCCGGGCGGGTGCTGTCCGACCTGGAACGTCGAGCCGAACTGGTCAAGGCCAACGTGATGACCGCCGCCGAAGACGCGATAGCCGACCACCAGGAGACGCCCCTTGGAGAACATTTTGACGCCTATCTGACCAAACTTGCAGCCGACGAAACTTCGCCCGACCACCGGGCAAACGTCCGCCGATGTTTGAACCGGATTGCCGACGCTTGCGGATTCGCTCGCCTGGCCGATCTGAAACGGGAATCGCTGGAAAAGTATCTAACCGAGAAAGCCAAAGCGGGGGTGTCGGCTCGCACCCGAAACCTCGACCGGACCTGCATTATTGCATTCTGCAACTGGTGTATCGAAACCGACCGGCTTTCGACAAACCCATTCGTCAAGGTGAAAAGGGCGAACGAGGAAGCCGACCGCCGCAAGGTCCGCCGGGCGCTGACCGAGAATGAGCTTGCCCGATTGCTGTACGTCGCTCGGATTCGCCCTCTGGCTGAATATGGCCGAGAGACGGTTCACAGGACAAAGGTATCGTCCGGGGGGAATCGCCGTAATACCTGGACGGCCAAGCCGCTGACGTTCGAGACCATCGCGGACGCGGCCCAGCGGGCTCGGGAGCGACTGGCGGGCAACCCGGAATTCCTGGCCGACCGGGAGCGCCTTGGCCGGCAGCGGGCATTGATCTACAAGACGATGGTCTTGACCGGCCTGCGCAAGAGGGAGCTTACCACACTGGCCGTGGGACACCTGGACCTGGATGCCGATCCGGCTTACCTGACATTGAACGCCGCGAACGAGAAGAACCGCGAGGGCAATAGTGTGCCGATTCGCTCCGACCTTGCGGCCGACCTTCGGGAATGGCTTCAAGATAAGGCCGACGCCGCCCGTGGGCCGGCCGACTCGCTGCGGTTCGCTCCAGGCGACCCGACGGCGCACGACCGGGCCGGCTTGCCGTCAGAGATGCTCCTCTTCCGGGTTCCGAGGGACCTGTACCGAATCCTCGACCGTGACCTCGCCGCCGCCGGAATCCCCAAGCGGGATGAACGTGGGCGGACCGTCGACGTTCACGCCCTGCGGCATAGCTTCGGCACGCTGCTGAGTCGTGCCGGAGTGGCTCCCCGGACGGCCCAAGCTGCCATGCGGCATTCCTCCCTCGACTTGACCATGAACACCTACACCGACCCGAAGCTCTTGGACGTGGCCGGGGCCATCGAATCGCTTCCCGCGCTTCCCCTGGACGGTGTGGCTGAAAGCGAATCAGTCGCCGTGAGTGCAACGGGAACCGATGATCATCAGCCTTTGGCGCTTGCACCAATGCTTGCACCAATGCTTGCACCAAATCTCGACCAGCCGTGCAAATCGCTGGCAACCGTGATCAAAATGGCTATTGAAACGTCGAAGAACGAAGCCGACCCGACAATCGCCGTAAGTACTTACGCTGTCAACAGAAAGAAGCCGCTGACAGTAAACATTCGCCGAACCCGTCTGCGGGGGGTGGCGCGGGGAAGAGGAGGTTAGAAACGCGAGTGGGGGGTATCGAGGGTCGCAGGCGACGCTCTTGAGGCGGGCCGGGCGGGCGTTACGAACTGTCTATCGGTTCGACC
>JAUWHT010000224.1 GCA_030605745.1 Pirellulales bacterium
AAGGCTCCACAGCGCAAGTTTACCTATTTTAACATTTATCGGATTTTCAACCTTTTTTTCGCCCCGGCCGCCCAGTTCCCAACTGCCATCGTCTTAGCAGAAAAAACAACCTGCGGAAAATCGGGCTTGCCCGGCGCGTTAGTCTTCGAGCAAGTTGACCATCGTACAACGCGCCGGGCAAGCCCGGCGGCTAAACGACCTGCGCAGGGCTACATGACCGCCATCTACCTCATCGCTGGTATCGCCGCCCTGGTCTGGGGCGTGATCTTCGTGATCCGCGGGTCGCTTGTTGGCGGGTGCCTGGCGTTTCTGGTGGCGGCGGCCGTGTTCGGCCATAACTTCCTGCATTTCGACCTTGGGCCGCTGCCGCTGACACTCGACCGGCTGCTGTTGGTGCTGCTGGTCGTGGCTTACGTTGTCCAGCGATGGCTGGGCCGCACCGATCCGAAGCCGCTCGGACGGACCGACCTGGCACTGATCGCGTTTCTGGTCGTGCTGATTCTGAGCGGCTGTTACGGCGGGTGGCAGGCAAATCGGGTTGGTCTGGGCGGCCAGTTCGGCCCGCCGTTTCGACTTATCGCCGGGTACCTGATGCCGTTTGTCCTCTACTGGATCGCCCGGCAGTCGCAGCTTGGCCGCTCGGAAGTCTGGATGTCCTGCGCCACGCTGGCCTGCCTGGGTGTGTACCTGGCAGTGACCGGGCTGCTGGAGATCGGCGGGCAGTGGTGGGCCGTATTTCCCAAGTACATTGCCGACCCCAAGGTCGGAATCCACTTCGGCCGTGCCCGGGGACCAATGGTCCATTCGATCAGCTACGGGTTGTACCTGGGCATTTGCCTGCTGGCCGCCTGGACGTGGCGACGGCGATTCGGCCGCGTCGGGCAACTGGTGATTGTGGCCCTGGTGCCACTGATGCTGGCCGGAGTCTACTTCAGCTACACCAGAAGCGTTTGGCTGGGAGTTGGCCTGGGTATGTTGATTATTCTAGGGCTGACGCTGCGTGGTTCCTGGCGGCCGTTGGTTCTTGGTGGTATGGTCTCGGCCGCGCTTCTGCTGGCAATGACGCGAATGGACAACCTGGTGAGTTTCCAGCGCGAGCAATCGGCCACCGATACGGGCAAGAGCGTGAGTATGCGTGCGAGCTTCGCCTACGTTTCCTGGCTGATGTTTAAGGACCGGCCGCTTTGCGGGGTCGGCTTCGGACGGTTCCCAGACGCCAAGCTGCCCTACCTTTCCGACCGCTCCACCGAGTTGAACCTGGAATCGATCCGCGACTGGGTCCATCACAACATGTTTCTAAGCGTGTTGACCGAGACCGGGTTGATCGGCCTGGTGCTCTTCCTGGCCGTGCTGATCGGTTGGGGGCGGACGGCATGGGATCTGTGCCGCAGCGATAAAGTGCCCGATTGGGCCCGGGCCCAAGGGGTGTTGCTCCTGGGCGTGTTGGGAATCTATGTCTGCCAGGCGGCGTTCCACGAACTGAGCTATAACCCGATCGACAACTCGCTAGTGTTTTTCCTGGCCGGCATGACGGTCGGGCTGCGGCCTCATTTGCCAATAGCCGGGGGACAACGTCCCGCGGGTGTACTTCCCCAACAGTCAGATAACGCGCCGGGCAAGCCCGGCGGCTAAACCAACTGCACAGGTCTTATCATCATGGACAGCTTAGCTACATACGTTGCGACGGTACTGCGAATCATCCTGAAAAAGTACCTTACGATCAAGGCGCGGCTGCAAGGCAAGGCCTTCTTCTGCAGGGCACTGGCCGGCAACTCCGACGTGAACGTGTGCATTAACTCGGACATGACCGTTTCGTGCACGTGCCACGACATCGACGCCTCCGGGCATATCGGCGACGTGAGCCGGCAGTCGCTCTCGGAGGTGTTTTCCGGCGAGACCGCCGCGCGATTTCGAGCGGAGTTGGCCGAAGGCCGGCTGCCGACTCCACTTTGCACCCGCTGCTGCGACCTCCGCATGGTCGACAAGGACAAGGCGCGGAAGCTGGCCGATAAGTACCATCTTCCCCGGTTCATCATGGTGGAGAACACCAGCGCGTGCAATCTGCGGTGTGTAAGTTGCCCGCGCAAGAGGATTCGCCGGATGCGCTCCAAGGCGTCGATGTCGCTGGACGACATAAGAAAGGTCGCCGCCGAGTTGCACAAGGCCGGCGTGAAGCGAATTGCGTATCTGAACCAGGGCGAGCCGTTCCTGTCGAAGAACATTCGCCGCGAGTTGGAGATCATCCGCCAGATCATCCCAGGCGTCTGGATCAACACGTCGACCAACGGCCAGTTCATCGACACGCAGGACAAGCGGGATGCCGCCCTGCTGATGGACCGAATCCACGTCTCGCTCGACGGCGTCACGCAAGAGATGGTTGCCAAGTACCAGCGGGGCCTGGACTTTGACAAGGTATGCCGGAACATCAGCCAACTGGTCGAATACCGGGACTCGAAGGGGCTAAGCAAGCCGCTGATCATCTGGAAGTACCTGCTGTTCCGATGGAACGAGCGCCGAGAGCACCTGGAACGTGCGATTGAGCTGGCCAGGGAGATGAACGTTGACCGGATCGAGTTCGAGAAGACGGTAAGCCCGTTCTATGCCATTCCGTTTCGCTCCTACCTGGGTTTTCACAAGGGCATTGGCGAGGAGGAAATGGGTGTACGTTACCTGGCCCTACGGTAGGTTTAGCCCCGGCGTCTACGCCGGGAAACGGCGCTGCGTGGACGCGTCGGCTAAACGGTCCACGCGTTTTCTCGTCCGACGATGCAAGCGGTCGTCAGTGTGTTGAGTTTTCTCATCCTCATTTCTTGCAGATTCGGCAGTTGGTGGACGCAAGTGGTGGTTCTGGTTGATGTTACGGCCAGGGCCAGGTGCCCGGCCGTGGTGGCGCACGGTTTGCTCAATCACCCGGGAACAAGCTCATCCGGCAATAGAGGTTCTCAACACGAGAAAGCTTCATGGCTCCAGCAACGGCTGAACTGTATTCGGTTACGGAAGAATTGCCTCAG
Source organism: Pirellulales bacterium (assembly GCA_030605745.1). Classification (GTDB taxonomy): domain Bacteria; phylum Planctomycetota; class Planctomycetia; order Pirellulales; family Thermoguttaceae; genus JAUWHT01. Next base: position 3,012 of record JAUWHT010000224.1, read on the forward strand.
GCCGTCGTACCCGGCCATAGCGAATCTTGTCAACAAGTTCGCACCCGGATTCGCACGGCGCCGAGCCGCCCGGTCTCGCTTGCGGAACGCCTGCTGCGAGAGGGCCGGCCGCTGGTTGCGCCGGCAGGGAACCTTTCGCCCGCTTATCGGACGGTCAAGCGGCTGTTAGACGTTGTCGGTGCCCTGGCGCTTCTGGCCGTATTGGGACCGGTGATGCTGGCCGTGTTTCTGGTCCTGTTGATTACCACGCGTGGAAGGCCACTGTTTGGCCAGCGGCGGGCGGGCTACTGCGGCCGCCCGTTTCTGATGTTCAAGTTCCGCACAATGGCCGTCGACGCCGACCGGCGGCAGCACGAGGTCCAAAACGAGCAGGACGGCCCGATCTTTAAGAACCGCCGTGATCCCCGAATCACCCGGATCGGACGGCTGCTCCGCAAGACCAGTTTGGACGAAACGCCGCAACTCTTCAGCGTGCTGGCCGGCCAGATGTCGCTGGTGGGTCCTCGTCCGCTGCCGGTGGCGGAGGTTGCCCGATTCAAGGCATGGCACCGGCAGCGGCTGGCGGTTAACCCGGGGCTTACCTGCCTGTGGCAAGTCAGCGGCCGCAGCGAGATCGGCTTCGACCAGTGGATGCGGCTCGATATCCGCTACGTCCGAAGCCAAAACCTTTGGACTGATTGCAAGCTATTATTGCGTACGCCCACGTGTGTGCTCAGCGGCCACGGGGCATACTAAGTTTAGCCGTAAACATTCGCCGAACCCGTCTGCGGGGGGTGGCGCGGGGAAGAGGAGGTTAGAAACGCGAGTGGGGGGTATCGAGGGTCGCAGGCGACGCTCTTGAGGCGGGCCGGGCGGGCGTTACGAACTGTCTATCGGTTCGACC
>JAUWHT010000126.1 GCA_030605745.1 Pirellulales bacterium
GGTCGAACCGATAGACAGTTCGTAACGCCCGCCCGGCCCGCCTCAAGAGCGTCGCCTGCGACCCTCGATACCCCCCACTCGCGTTTCTAACCTCCTCTTCCCCGCGCCACCCCCCGCAGACGGGTTCGGCGAATGTTTACGCCGAATCCCAAGTAAGTGCTTTCGTCCCAACAGGTTATGCCCCACGCGCTCAAGTACCCGATGTGGCCTAGACGTTCAGGCATACGTCCAGACAGTTAGACATACATCTGGCATCGGGTTAATTTGGGCAAACCTTGACGGTTTTTCGGGATATCCGGCCTTGGACAGGGGGGTGCTTGCCTGGTGTCCCAGTCATGTGTGTCAGTTTCGACTTACGTCAGCGGTGCAATGCTGCCGGGACACCAACGGCGGCGGATAAAGGAGCTACTCCCGCCGCTCAAAAAGCTCGTTGACGCGGTCCCGCATCTGGTCCAGGTCGCGCCGCAACCGGCGGACTTCCTCGCGTAGCTCTACGACGACGTGGCGATGCTCCTCGGCGTGCGTCCGCTTGCGGAGTTCGTGCCGGATTCGCTCGGCCTCGCGATCGAGCCGTTCGGCCAACTCGTGCACGTCGGCGGCGTGCAGCCGCCGGGCCGCCTGCTGCATGTGCTCGGCAGCCCCCTCCAGCAGCCGTGCCCGATGCTCGGGATCGCGCGGTGGCCGGTGCCGCGGGCGATGGGGCCGGCGTTCGGCCCGTTCTCGCTCTTCGTCCTGCTCGCGTTCGCGGCGCTCGGCGATTTCCTGAGCTTCGCGCACCAGTCGCTCGGCCTTTTCGGCCAATTCGCGGGCAGCTTCCTGTTTGCCTTGAGCGTGCAGTTCATCGGCCCGGTGGTGGAGCTGCCTGGCCTTGGCCCGCAGGTCGTCGGACCCAGGCCTGTCGGCAAACCCAACAGCCACCACTAGCCCAAGGACCGCCAGCGCGGGCACCAGGATCATCAAAAAACGTCTCATTTTGGAACCTCCTGAATGGTGAAAACGTGCGTGCATAGTTCTATTCCTACCTTATACTGGCTCCTCCTGCAATGCCTCGTTGAGCACGCTGGCCAGGAACCCGGCGGTGACGGATTTGGGGCAATCGGCGACCATCTCGGGCGTGCCTTCGGCGACGACCCGGCCGCCCTGGTCGGCGGCACCGGGGCCGAGGTCGATGATATGATCGGCGGCCTTCACCATTTGCAGGTTGTGCTCTACCACGATCAGCGAGTGGCCTACCGCCAGCAGGGCGTCGAAGCAGTCGAGCAGTTGGACGATATCGGAGAAGTGCAATCCGGTGGTCGGCTCGTCGAGGATGAACAGGCATCGGCCGCGCCTGGCGCTGGACATGTACAGGGCCAGTCTCAGCCGCTGTGCCTCGCCGCCGGAGAGCGTATTGGCCGGCTGCCCGAGCCGCACGTAATCGAGTCCCACGTCGATCAGCCGCTTCAGTCGGGTCTGGACCTTCGGCCGGCCGCGGAAGAAGGTGAACGCCTGGCGGACGGTCATCTCCAGCACGTCGGCGATACTGCGGCCGCGGTATGTGATCTCCAGGATCTCGTCGCGGTAGCGCCGGCCGTTGCACTGGCTGCACTTCATGTAGACGTCGGCCAGGAACTGCATGTCGATCTGGATGTAGCCTTCGCCCTTACACGCCGTGCAGCGGCCGCCGTCGACGTTGAAGCTGAAATGGCCGGCCGTGTAGTTTCGCGTTCGCGCTTCGACCGTGTCGGCAAACACGGCACGGATCTCGTCGAACGCCTTCAAGTACGTAACCGGGTTGCTGCGCGGCGAGCGGCCGATTGGGCTCTGGTCGACCATGATTACATCGTCGATCTGGCCGTCGCCGAATACGTCGTCGAACTCGTAGGGTTTGGGGGCGACCTTTCGCAGCCGGCGGCACAGCGCCGGATAGAGTGTCTCCTGCACAAGCGTGCTCTTACCCGACCCGCTCACGCCGGTCACCAGGCAGAGCACGCCCAGCGGGAATTCGACAGTGACGTTCTGGAGATTATTTCCCCGTGCGCCTGCCAGGCGGATCCAGCCGTGGTTTGGCGGTCGGCGGCGGCCGGCCGTGCTGATGCCGCGTCGCCGGGCAAGGTAATCGCCGGTTAGGCTTTCGGGCGCGAGCTGCATTTCCTCGGGCGTCCCTTGGAAGACGATCCGGCCGCCGCGCTCGCCGGCCCCGGGCCCGATCTCTACTACCTGGTCGGCCGCGCGGATGATCGTCTCCTCATGCTCGACGACGACCACCGTGTTGCCCCGATCGCGCAACCGGCCGACGGCGTCGATCAGCCGGTTAATATCGTGGGGGTGCAGGCCGATCGACGGCTCGTCGAGCACGTACAGCATGTTGACCAGGCTGGACCCCAGCGCCGAGCTGAGCGCCACGCGGCGCGATTCGCCGCCGCTGAGCGTGCGCACCATGCGGTCAAGCGTGAGGTAGCCCAGTCCTACCGCTTCGAGATATTCCAGCCGGGCCCTAACCTGCTCGAGCATCATCCGTCCGACGCGCCGCTGCCAGTCGGACAGTTTGAGTTTGCGGAAGAGCTCGGCAGCCTCGCGGACCTTCAATGCTGAGAGTTCGGCGATGTTCATGCCGCCGACTCGGGTAGCCAGACTCTCCGGGCGCAGCCGTGTCCCGCCACAGGCCGGGCACGGCCGGTAGCTTCGCCAGCGGCTGAGGAACACGCGGACGTGCATCTTGTACTTCCGCCGCTTCAGCCACGCGAAGAAGCCATCCAGCCCGGCGAAACCCCGCTCCGGCACACCGCGGGTGATCAATTCGAGATGTTGCTCGGTCAATTCGGAGAACGGCACGTCCACCGGCAAGTCGTAGTCGTCGGCCAGGGCCAGCAGTTGTTCCAACTCCCGCGTGTAAGCCGGGCTGTTCCAGGGCGCAATCGCGCCCTCGCGGATCGACTTGCGCCGATCGGGCACGACCAGTTCCATGTCGACGCCGATGACGTTGCCGAAACCTTCGCATTCGGGGCAGGCCCCCAACGGGCTGTTAAAACTGTACAGCCGCGGCTCCGGCGTCGGGTATTCCAGGCCGCAGTCCGCACACGAAAGCTGCATGCTGAAACCGACCCGACGCCACGCCCGGCCGTCGATCAGGTAATTGCTCCCTCTCTGCTGCTGTGGGAGGCGACTCTGTCGGCGATTGAAGTTGCTTTCCACGGTCCCGTCGCCGACGGAGTCGCCTCCCACAGAACCGCCGGCGGAGTCGCCTCCTACAGTTGTGTTGCCCGCGATGAACGCAAAACACTTGCCTCGGCCCTTGGCAAAGGCGATTTCCAGCGAATCGCGGATCCGCTCGTCACTGGCAATGCCGGCGGAGAGCCGATCAACCACGACGTACAGTGCTCCACCATCGCCGACGGAGTCGCCTCCTATAGAATCGCCGACGGAGTCACCTCCTACAGAATCGCCGACGGAGCCGCCTTCTACAATGCCGGCCAGGTTCACTATCCGGCCGTTGGCAATCACCCGAACGAAACCGTCTTCGCGCAGCGCGGCGGCCGTCTGATGAAAGCCGTTCCCCACTGCGAGTTCCAGCCGGAAGGTGATCATGTACCGGGTGCCGCGCGGCAGGGCAGCCAGCAGTTCGGTGGCGCTTTGCGGGCTGTCGCAGCGGACTTCGTGACCGCACTTCTGACAGAAGACGCGGCCGATCTTGGCAAACAGCAGCCGCAGGTAGTCGCTGATTTCGGTGACCGTGCCCACCGTCGAGCGGCTCGACCGGCCGGTGTTCCTGCTGGTCACCGCGATGGCCGGCGGAATGCCGTCGATCCGCTCGGCCTCCGGCTTTTCCAATCGCTGGAGAAACTGGCGGGTGTAGGCCGAGAAGCTTTCAATGTAGCGCCGCTGACCCTCGGCATAGAGCGTGTCCAGCGCCAAGCTGCTCTTGCCGCTGCCGCTTAGCCCGCAGAGCACGATCAGCTTGCGGTGGGGCAGGTCCAGGTCGATCGCCTGGAGGTTATGGACCTCGACCCCCCGCAGCGAAATTTGGCCCGCAGCAGTCATTGCCTCCCCCGCGCGGGTATACCGACACTAGAGCAAACTATCATCCTACCATGCTGCGGCGCCAGGTGCCAGCGAATCTGCAGTAGCTGGTAGTCGCCTACAACGCCCGCTTCGACGGGCCGGCTTCTTGCAGGGCGTCGAGCACATTTTGCTGTCCGTACCAACCACGGAAGATGATCGGGTTGGTGGGGTCGCCGGCCGGGAAAATCGCGATGGTGGGCACTTGCCTGGCGCCCAGGATATCCAGCATTTCGGTCACTTTCGTCTGCTGGTGGGTCCAATCGGCCTTGAGCACGACCACGCCGTTCTGTTCTACGAGTTTCCGCGTCTCGGGTGTGTTCAGGTTGAGTGCCTCCAGGGTCTTGCAGGTCGCGCACCAGTCGGCCGTGAAATCGATCAGCACGGTTTTGCCGGCGGCAACCAATCGCTCGAAATCGGCGCGGGAGGTGAACGGCTGCCAGGGAAATTCGTCGCTACTCCTGTTGCCTGAGTGCCGCCTGCTTTGCACGGCGCTGTCGAACCGGCTGGCCATCACGTCGTACAACCCGCCGAAGGCGTAGCGGCCGGGCACGATCTCGTCGATTCCGGGGAACATCAAGATCCACAGCGCGGCGACAAATGCGGCAGCTTCGAGCCACGCCCGGGCCTTGGCGCCAGGATCGGCCGTCGGCGGCGTGCGGCTGATCCACCAGCATGCAGCCCAAATGGCGAACAACAGACCGATCGTGGGAACCACGTACGGCCAGTCGAGGAACGTGAAGATGTACACCACGGTCCCCAGCAGCACAAAGCCCATCACTTGCTTAAAGGTTTCCATCCACGCGCCCGGTTTGGGCAGGAAGCGGATCAGCTCGGGAAAGGCCCCGATCAGCAGGTACGGACTGGCCATGCCCAGCCCCACACTGGCAAACACGGCATAGGTGTTCGCCGGTGGCTGGTTCACCGCCCAGGCCAAGGCGGAGCCCATGAATGGCCCGGTGCAGGGAGTAGCCAGGATGGTAGTGATAACGCCCTTAGCGAACGCGCCGCTGAAGCCTTCCTTCTCGGCCAACTCGACCGTCTTGCCGCTGCCGACGAAGCCGGGAATCGGAATCTCCCACACGTCCAGGAAGCTCAATCCCATCACAAAGACCACGGCGGCCATGGTGATGTTGAACCCCGGGTACTTGAACAGATGGCCCCAGCCGAGATTTGCGAAGACCGCCAGGGAGGCTAGCAGCAAGAACACCGACAACAGCCCCAGCGAGTACCAGATGTTCAATACCAACGCCCGCCAGCGGCTGTGGCCGGCTTGTTCGACGAAGGAGAGGATTTTCAAGCCGATCACCGGCAGCACACAGGGCATCAAGTTCAGCATGATTCCACCGAGGAATCCCAGCACGATTTCCCGCCACATGGAACTCTGTTGGAGTCGCCCCCTGAGGTTCTCCCGCAATTTGTCGGCGTCGAAGCCGCTCATGCCGCCGGCCGGCTCTGTCGGCGGCAGTTCCATGCCCTTGCCCAAGGTGGCCGTGAACGGAAACCGATTCGGCGGAAGGCACGTGTTCGGATCGCACGGCTGCGCGGTGATCCAGCCCTCGATTCGCAGCGTGGCCAGGTCCACTCCGGCAGCCAGTTCGATGGGTACGTGCCAAGTGACACTCCCATGATGGATCTCGACTAGAAGGTCGTCGAAAATCGGCTCGTTCTTCTTCTCAGGTGGGGGGACGGCTCGAAAATCTCCCCGCAGGCCAAACACGTCCGACTGTTTCAACTCGATCCCTGTACGGACCGGGCCGCCCGGTGCTTGGCTGATCGAATAGATGTGCCAGCCAGGCTTGATCGTGGCGGTGATGAACAGTCTGGCGGGCTTCTCCGCAGTTGGAGCCGTGAACTGGGCCGCCACGGTGACGACTTCCTGCTGCTGGCCACCTCCCCCGAAGAGGCTCCCTCCGGGCGGACCGAACTGCTGTGCTTGGGCGGGCGAAAATGCGCCGAATAGGGTAGCCAGCGCAAATAGCAAAACTGTAAAACGTGTACCCATCGCTGGCCCATCCCTTTGCCACATATTGCCACATACTGAGGCCGCTCAGTCTAATCATCACAAGGTATCAGATCAACGGCGGTGTGGCTCACGCTGCTTTCCGGCTTGGTGCATGCCCCATCTTCGCTTCGACGGATTTAGCGGGTACACTGAACGGGGCGAAAAAAGGAGTGCAAAATTGGAAGAAACAGCGATTTCCAGGGCGATTGTTCGTGCATATCACGAAAAGCTGCTCGACCGGCTCGCAAGCGACGTGATCATCGTCGGTGCCGGTCCCTCGGGTATGACAGCCGCCATGTACCTCGCTCGCGGGGGCTTGAAAGTCACCCTGTTGGAGAAGCGACTGTCTCCGGGCGGGGGTATCTGGGGCGGCGGCATGGCAATGAGTGAAGCCGTCCTCCAAGATGATGCCCTGACTCTGCTGGATGAAATCGGCATCCGGCACAAACCCGGACCCGAGGGACTCCATACCGCTGATGCCATGGAGTTGGCTGCAGGCCTTTGCCTGAGCGCTATTCAGGCCGGAGTCGAGATGTTCAACCTGATGACTGTCGAGGACGCGTGTGTCCATCAGGAACGGCTTACCGGGGTAGTGGCAAATCGCACGATGATTGCCGGGGCACTTCCAGTCGATCCGATCACGTTCTCGGCAAAGGCTGTAGTAGATGCGACCGGACACGAGGCGGTCCTGGTCAAGACACTTCGCAAACGAGGGCTGCCGGCAGATTGCACGGCCGCTGAGAAGCTTGGCGAAGGCCCGATGGACGCCGCGGCGGGAGAAGCCTTTGTGGTGGAGAATGTTTGCGAGGTCTTCCCGGGGCTTTGGGTTTCCGGGATGAGTGTCTGTGCAGCACTCGGTGGGCCTCGCATGGGCCCGATTTTCGGCGGGATGCTACTGTCGGGCAAGCGCGTGGCTGAACTCATCGCCTCGGCCCTCGGAGACTGATGCTAACGACTAACGATTACAATGCCAACGTACCCCACCCCGCAACGCCGCCAGCTTCCGAAGGGCTCAAATCTCCGACCACACCCCGGGGATGGGCACCGGGTAGCGGCCGTCCGCGTCGGCCTGGACGGGCGGCGCGGTATCGTAATCCATCGTGTCGATGTTCGGGCAGAACTGGAAGTTCGACGCCATCGCTTCGTCCCAGGTGATCATCTTACCGGAGTGAACGGCCGCCCGGCCCATCAGGTCCGCGATGTTCGAGTACGCCGCGCGCTTGGTCTCGTTCTGCGGCTTGTCGTTGCGGATGCTGTCCAAGAGCACGTTCCACTCGGCATCCCAGGGATTGATCTTCTCTCTGGGCGCTTCCTGGACGATATTGTCCTTCTCGATTCGCTGGTCCTTGTAGATAGATATACGTCGCTTCGCCTCTAAGTAGCCCACTGTTGAACTGGGCCGCGCACTTGGTTCCGTGGATGTAGGTGGCGAATTCGCGGTGACAGTGCCCGCCCAGCCAGCGCACGACGTCGGTCGCCTTTGTTCCGTCTGCGAAGGTCCACTCGATAGAGAAGGAGTCGAGGCTCTGGCCGCAATTGGCACTGTTTGCAACGCGGCCGCCGACGCCGTGTGCCGAGACCGGCCAGTCACCCTTGATCCAGCAGATCTCGTCGATTTGGTGGATGTTCGCCTCGGCGAACAGCCCACCCGAGACCCAGAAGAAACTACAGAAGTTGCGAATCTGCCAGAGCAATTCGTCGTATTCCGGCGGCTTCTTGCCCAGGATCCCGCAGGGCTGCATCCGATAAGCCCGGATGAGTTGGATATCGCCCAACACCCCATCGCGG
>JAUWHT010000102.1 GCA_030605745.1 Pirellulales bacterium
CCCGCAACCCAATAGTGTGGTGAACAAGTACTGTACAAGATGCGCGCACGGCGCGCAGAAGTTACAACGATAGACTCTAACCCAATCAAACAACTACTCTACTTAGCCGTTACACCAACCTGCGGAAAATCGGGCAAGCCCGGCGGCTAAACACAGGTTTTTGATGAATCAATGAAAACCCTCGACATCGCACTGTGCATCACGGACCTTCAGGTCGGCGGGGCGGAGCGTTGCCTTGTCGAGCTGGCTACTCGGCTGGACCGCCACCGGTTTCGCCCAGTCGTCTACTGCCTTGGGCCCCGCCCAGAGGCGGAAGACAACTCCTGCGTGCCGGCACTGGAGGCGGCCCAGATCGAGGTCCACTGCCTGGGCGCTAGGGGAAGCTGGGAGGTCTTCCGGGTGCTACGCCGGCTGACTCGTCGTCTGCTGGCTGCCCAGCAGCCGCAGCTTCTCCAGACTTTCCTGTTTCATGCCAATATCCTGGGGCGGATTGCCGCGCGGCAGTCAGTCGTGCGGACCGTGGTCTCCGGAATCCGTGTTGCCCACCGAAACAAACGCTGGCACCTGTGGCTCGACTGGCTTACCGACTGTCTGGTCGACCGGCACGTGTGCGTGAGTCGGTCGGTTGCCCGGTTTGCCGAGTCGCGGGCCGGATTACCGGCCGAAAAGATGGTGGTGATTCCCAACGGCGTGGACCTACAAAGATACCCGGCCGAACGTCCGGCTGACTTGCGTTCGTTCGGCATTTCTGCCGGCCGGCGCGTGGTAACCTGCGTGGGGCGGTTGGAGCGGCAGAAGGGCGTGGCGTGGCTGATCGACTCGGCTGGAGTGTGGCTTGGCCGGTTGCCCGATTGCGACCTGCTGCTGGTCGGAGAAGGTCCGCAGCGAGGGCTGGTTGAGCGGATGTGCCGGCGGCGCGGGCTTTCCGAGCGGATTCACTTCGCCGGTTGGCGGGCTGACGTGCCGGAAATCCTGGCGGCAAGCGACTTGTTGGTGCTCCCATCGGCCTGGGAGGGCATGCCCAACGCAGTATTGGAGGCCATGGCAAGCCATCTGCCGGTCGTGGCCACTGACGTCGAGGGCGTGCGGGAATTGCTCGGACCGGCGGCGGAGGATCAGACGGTTCAACCGGGCAGTAAACATTCGCCGAACCCGTCTGGGGAGGGTGAAATCGTGGCAATTTGGTCTGGCCGTGGGAGGCGGATTCGTGTAAAGCATGGCGAGCATGGAGGCCACGCTTGCTGAACAGCCGCAAAGCGGCAGCCGATCTGACCGAGAGACGGAGTTGTCCGTCTTGGTGGCCGATTTGCGCAACGAGTTGGCCAAGCTACGCGACGAAGTGGCGTCTCTGCGGCAGCAGGTCGGCTATTGGAAGAGCATACACGCCCGGGCCGTCGAGAAGAACCGGAAGCTCGAACAAGAGATTGACCTGTTGCGGGCAGAGAACCGAAAGCTGAAGGACAAGCTCTTCGGTCGCCGGACGGAGAAAACCAAGCCCAAGGATCGATCCAATCATCTGGACGACCCGCAAGAGACATTCGAAGAATCCAAGCGACAACGAGGGCATCAGCCCAACCAGCCGGGTGCGTCCCGACGCGATTATTCGCATTTGCACGTGGTCGAAGAGACGGTCCCGTTGCCGGCCGAGGCGTGCGTATGCCCGAAGTGCGGCAAGCCGCGGGAAGAGATGACCGAGACGGAAGATTCGGAGGTCGTCGAGATCGACGTTCGGGCTTATCGTCGTCGTATTTGCCGCAAGCGTTATCGGTGCACTTGTGATTGTCCGGGCGTTCCCTGCACGATCACGGCTCCAGCGGTGCCCAAGCTGATCCCCAAAGGCCGTTATGGGATTTCGGTGTGGGTGCATGTGCTGTTGAGCAAGTTCGGGTCGCATCGCGCCACGGGCAACTTGATCGACGAGTTGAAGCGGTATGACTTGGATTTGCCGCCGGGCACAGTGACGGGGGGTTTGAAGCGGCTGGTGCCGCTGTTGGAGCCCATCTACGAGGCGTTGCTGGAGCGGAATGCCCAGTCGACGTATCGCCAGGCGGACGAGACCCGTTGGCCGGTATTCGTCGAGCAGGAAGGCAAAAAAGGGCATCGCTGGTGGCTGTGGGCGTTTCTCGGCGAGGACACGGTCGTGTTTCGCATTGCCCCGACCCGCAGCCACGAAGTCCCCGAGGAACACTACCCGCAAGATGTTCGGGCCTTCTTGATGGTCGATCGGTATTCGGCCTACAAGGCGATGGTTCAAGTCAAGTTGGGCGTGGTGATCTTGGTCTTCTGTTGGGCCCATGTGCGACGTGATTTTGTCGAGGTGGGCAAGGGCTGGCCGGAGCTTGCCGATTGGGCCCTATCGTGGCTTCGGCGGATTCGAGATATCTATCGCCTCAATCGCCAGCGGCTGAAGCACGATCCCAACTCGTCCGAGTTTCAAGAGCACGATGCGGCGTTGCGGGAATCTGTCGCTCGAATGCACCAACAAGCGGTTGATGAACTGGCTGACAAGAAGCTCCGCGAGCCTTGCCGCAAAGCGCTAGAAAGCCTCCAGACGCACTGGTCGGGCCTGACGGTCTTTGTCGACGACCCAAAGATCCCGATGGACAACAACGCCTCAGAGCGAACCGTCCGCGGACCGGCAATGGGCAGAAAGAACTACTACGGCTCAGGCTCACTTTGGAGCGTCTCGCTGGCAGCGGCCATGTTTTCGATCCTCGCGACACTGAAGCACTGGAACGTGAATCCGCGTCGCTGGCTCACTTGGTATCTGGAGAGCTGCGCCGCGGTAGGCAGCAAACCGCCGCCGGACATCGAGTCATTCCTGCCGTGGAACCTCAGTGACGAACGTCGGTCCCAACTGGCCAATCGGGTTTCCCCGGTCGAACCGATAGACAGTTCGTAACGCCCGCCCGGCCCGCCTCAAGAGCGTCGCCTGCGACCCTCGATACCCCCCACTCGCGTTTCTAACCTCCTCTTCCCCGCGCCACCCCCCGCAGACGGGTTCGGCGAATGTTTACCTTCAGCACGGTGATGTGGCAGCCGAAATTGGCGCGGCCAACCGCCGCCGGGCCGAAGAAAAATTCACTCTAAACCGCATGGTCACCGCTTACCAGCAGCTTTGGGAGTCTCTTGTGACAAGTTGAATCGAGGTCGAGAAATTTTTTTTCGGCGACTTACGCCGTAACCAATTGCCGGAAGTTCCCTGGTAGTCTGGAGCTATGACGATTCGCGTTGACGAAGAGCAAAATCCGCACAAAAAAGCCGGCTTGACGCACTCGGCGAAGTGGCTATCCTTGGGATTTTGTGGGGCTTAGTGGGGAATGGTGGTGAAAAATGCTTCTTACGGGTACATTTGGCCGTGTACTTGACGAGAAGCTTCGAGTCGCAATTCCCAAACGCCTGCGGGTCGCGATGGGGTGCCCCGAGGGAGGGGAGCTGTACTTGGCCCCGGAAACAGATCAGTCGCTGGCCATTTATTCGCAGGAGGCCTTTGAAAGACTGGCGGACCGCTTGACCAAGGTCCCGCCGACTCGGCAGGACGTGCGGGCGTTTGCCCGGTTGTTCTACGGCCTGGCGGAGCGGGTGGAACTGGACAGCCAAGGGCGCGTCCGTATCCCGCCCAAGCTGGCCAAATTGGCCCAACTGGAAAACGCGGTGGTGCTGGTGGGTGTGCGGGACCACGTGGAACTCTGGTCGGCCGCGCGCTGGGAGTCGTACCTGGCCGAGAAGCAGGCCCATTACGACGAGATCGCCGAGACCGCATTTCGCGGCGGCGAGATCGTTTGAACGAAACGACAGGAGGAACAACGATGTCTGCCAAGCGTGGGGACGGCGGCGCCGGTTCACGGCCACCGGCCGGCGTGCCTCGCGGATGTAAGGTGTAAATCCGTTCTCACGGGTTGGGAGCAGGGACGTTTCCCGGCTGCGAATTGCGGAGACTTTCGTCGGCTGAACCGGCGAGTTGACCGCAAACACTCGACCTCACACGGGTACACGGATGTACCCGAGGTGGGGTGTTTTTGGGGGAGCTGTCCGTTTAGCCGCCGGGCTTGCCCGATTTTCCGCAGGTTGTTTTTTCTGCTAAGACGATGGCAGTTGTGAACTTGGCGGCCGGGGCGAATAAAAGGTTGAAAATCCGATAAATGTTATAATAGGTAAACTTGCGCTGTGGAGCCTTTTACGGCATAATTAGCCGCATGAGGCTTCGATGGCTGGAAAATACGAAAGCGGCATGGGGATGCAATGCCGGAAATCTCGCGCTGACTGTCCCGCTGTTGGAACGGGCCGGGG
>JAUWHT010000037.1 GCA_030605745.1 Pirellulales bacterium
CGTAAAAGGCTCCACAGCGCAAGTTTACCTATTTTAACATTTATCGGATTTTCAACCTTTTTTTCGCCCCGGCCGCCCAGTTCCCAACTGCCATCGTCTTAGCAGAAAAAACAACCTGCGGAAAATCGGGCAAGCCCGGCGGCTAAACCCGGGGTCCGCCGGCTGGCGGGGGTGAGTCATGGCCGTCAACACGGCTGAGAAATTCTTCACGGTTCTCGAAAAGAGCAAGCTGCTGAGCACTGAGCAGTTGGCCGATGCCCGGCGTGCCGGCCAGGGGAGCGACGACCCGAAGACGATCGCTAAGGCCCTGGCGCGGAAGGATCTGATCACATGGTGGCAGGCGGGCCGATTGTTAGCGGGGCACAGCTCGTTTTTCCTGGGCAAGTACAAGCTGATCGAGTTACTCGGCCGCGGCGGCATGGGAAGCGTGTTCCTTGGCCGGCACGTCACGATGAACCGCCGCGTGGCCCTAAAAATCCTCCCCCGGCGGATCGCCAAGGATCCCGCCTCGCTCAAGCGGTTCCTCAGCGAAGCCCGCACTATCGCCGCACTCGACCACCCGAACATCGTCCAGGCATATAGCGTCGACAACCAGCGCGACCTGTACTACATCGTCATGGAGTACGTCGACGGCTGGGACCTCAAGCAGTTGGTCGAGGCAGACGGACCGATGGACTACCAGACTGCCGCCGACTACATCCGCCAGGCCGCCGATGGACTGGCGCACGGTCACGGCCACGGGATAATCCACTGCGACATCAAACCGTCCAACCTCCTGCTCAACAAGCAGGGTGTGGTCAAGATCGTCGACATGGGGCTCAACCGGCTAACCGGCGGTAACGAGAATCAAGTCGGCGAACAACAAGAAAACCGGGTACTCGGCTCGGTCGACTACCAGGCCCCCGAACAAGCCTTGGAAAGCTCCGATTTCGACCACCGGGCCGACATTTATTCGTTGGGCTGCACGCTGTACTTTCTGTTGACCGGCCATCCGCCCTTTCCCGAGGGCACCCTGTCCGAGCGGATAATGAAGCATCAGAAGCAGCAGCCTCGCAGGATCACCGAGCAGCGCCCGGACGCCCCGGCCGGTCTGGTGAAGATCTGCCAGAAGATGATGGCCAAGAGGGCGGAAGACCGCTACCAGTCGGCCGAAGAACTGAGCCGAGTATTGGCCGCGTGGCGTGTGCCCCCGTCGAAGCGGGCCGCTGTGCTAAAAGTAGCGGACAAGTTGGATGACCAGCCCGGCGATGGGCTGCCGGTGATCGACGTCCAAGCCGGCCCGCGAGACAAGCCACCCGAGAAAAAACTGCCTTCGACCAAACCCGGCAATGCCGACCGTGCAAAGGGCAAAGTGGCGGAAAAGGTAGGGTTGCTCCAGACACGACAACGCAAGATCATCGCTGCCGCCGCCGCGGTCCTGCTGGCTATCGTACTGCTGGCGGCCGGGGCGATGATTCCCTTGCTGATCTTCTCGGGCTCCGGCAATGGTGACAAGGAACAGGCCCAGGCCGACGCGGCTGAGCGTGCAACCGACCGGGAACGTTCCCACGCCAAGCGGTCCACGCCGGATGAAGACTCGCTTGAGGAGGACCTGGAAGGTCCCGAAGAACTGCCGGTTGAGCAGCCCGAACCCGATCAACCAGGACCCGAGCAACCGGAGCCGGGCAAGGAACCAGAACCAGAACCGCAATCGGAGCCAGAGCCGGAACCAGAAGTAAAGCCGGAACCCAAAGCAGAGCCGAAGCCGGAACCGGAGCGAAAACCCGAAGCAAAGCCAAAACCGAAACCGAAGCCGGAACCGGAGCAAAAACCCGAAGCAAAGCCGAAACCAGCACCAAAACCCGACCAAGTGGATCCTTTCAAAAAGCTGGCCAAGGCGGTCGCCTTGCCCCCTGTTAAGCGGCCTGCCGCTTCGGGTGGGAAAGCCACAGCCCCAGTCCCGCTGGGCGAGCTTCAATTAAAGCCGGGCGCCTTAGTGCAAGTGGAGCTTTGCGGCGGCGAAAACGCCGTCAGAGGCAACCGGAAATTCGACCTGAAACCCGACGAGATCGGCAAGAGTTGGCTGGTCCGCTTTGAAGAGGAGTCGAAGACTGGTGGAGCACCCCAGCGAACCGACGTGGCTCGTATTCTGCTCGACGGGCAAATACTGAAGTTCCAGTGGCTTGAAGGCGCCGGCAAGGTACGGGCCGGCTGCCTGGGCAACTGCGGGTTGAACATCATTGTCGGCGGAAAAGTCCGCTGGCTGTCCTTGGCCCAGCCGCAGCACGCCCAGCCGCTGAAATTGAACTTCGACCGCTCCTCGGTGAAGACCTCTTTGAGCGGCGTGTCATTACCCAAGGCCGATGTGCTCCGATTGCAGATCACCCGCCTGGAAGGTGTGGTTCCCGGCGCCAAGTTCGAGCCGACCGATACCGTCGAGCCAAAAGGCGAGATCAGCATTGTGCTGGCGGGAAAAGATATGCCGAAAGTCACCTTGCCGGTGAGCTTCGTGGCCAAGACCCGTTCGGTCGCAATCGAGGTTTCCGGCACTTACCAGGTGCAGGGCTATGAGCCACAACCGCTGAAGCCCGGGATGCTCCGTGGGGAATTAGTCCGTGCTTTGCCCATGCACCAGCAACTGAACATGACTGTTGCCCGGTTGAAAGACAAGACGCAGAAAGCGGCCGCACAGAAGCAACTCGACCAGATCAGCGAAGGAATCGACCAACTCAATGCCCTGCTCGCCTTCTGTGAGAACGCCCGCAACAAGGGGAAAATCCACTTCCGCGTGTTCGCAATCCCCGATGAGAACGACGACCACCAGATCGAACTGTTCACCACCGAACCGCCCCCGGGCGAAACGCCGGCTGCCGCCGAACAGCCGGACGATGACTTGAACCTCGGCGACCCCGACGCGGAAGAAGAGGACGATGGCCTCAATCTGAACGAGAAGAAGAAGTTCTTTTAGGGGCGATTCGATATTCCTTGTTCGATATTCGACGTTCATCCTAACAAGTTGATATCCTGGGCAAGTCGTGAAGTTATTCTTCGGCTGATCCTTAGAATCTTCCTTAATCGGCAATCTTTGCCTGACCATTCCCGGCGCAGCCGATCCTGTCGGAAATCTGACCCTCGTTTGGGTGGCATCAACTTTGCGGGTGGTAAGGGTCATCGTGATTCTGCCGGCCGTTCCTGCCGTGTCCGCGCGGATATACCGATTTGGTGGTTCTCTTATTCAATTCCACCTGCGCAGGTCCCGACATTGATTCTAAGAGTGCCTGCCGTACCGGTTTGACCGGTGGCACCCTTAGAACGTGTTTTGAAATTACCGATGCGAGTCCCCTCCCCCTCCGGGAGAGGGTTAGGGTGAGGGTTATTCGGCAAGAAACCCCCGCTATTTGCGGTGTGATCCATGCCGCCCTCACCCTCTGCCCCTCTCCCAAAGG
>JAUWHT010000307.1 GCA_030605745.1 Pirellulales bacterium
TACATCCGGTATCCGGTTCATGTTAGCGACCTGCAGCGAGAGGACTGGGTCGAACAACGAGAAAATGTTCTAACATCAGCATTAGACCGCTATAAACCCAAGAAATCCTTGCCAACATCGTGAGGCACTACCGTAAATTGAGAATTGCAAATTGATTTACGCCGCGACTTCCAGGCGAAACAGCCCAGTACGGCCAGCAGGGCCAGCATGGACGGTGTTCCGGCGGTGGCCCAGACTTCGAGCAAGAAGTTATGTGGGTCGGCCACTTCTTCGCTGGCCTCGGGCAGCTTATACATGGTGTAGGCATTCTGGAAGTTACCCGGCCCGCAGCCGAGTAGCGGATGATCGGCGATTATGCCTAGCGTTGACCGCCAGTACTGGACACGATAGCCGAGCGACTTGGAGGCTTCGGAGAGCACCTGCCGGTCGAGCCCTCCGGCGGCGACCGCGGCGGCCAGCAGGATCGCTCCCAATGCGGCAATGCCCAGCGGTAGTTTCCAGCCAAGCCGCTTCTCCCGCTCCCGGCACAATAACCAGACCAGCAGCAGCCCCAATCCGGTCGCCAGATAACCGCTTCGGCTCTTGGTCAACAGCAGGCAGGCCACGATGGGAACCGCGCAGCATACAACTGCCAGCCGCTTGCGGCTTCGCGCGCCACCAATTGCAATCCCCGCTGCTACCACCAGCCACGGCGCCAAATACCCGGCCAGCGAGTTGGTCAGTGCAAAGGTAGCGATCGGCTCGGTGCTTTGCAGGCGGTTTTCGAATTGTTGCCGCTGGGGCGAACCGGGAGGGTACCACAGCCCGGCCTCGCGCATGGCCCGGTCGGGGTCTGCCGCATATTCCGCCCGGGTGGCGGGCATCTCGTAGAAGTATTGATACAGCCCGTAGCCGGAAAGCGCGACCGCCAAGGCGATCATCACGGCGACCACCGCCCGGGCTTCACGCTGGTCGGCGATAAACTGCCGGGCCAGGAAGAAGGCCAGCCCCAGGCCGATCCATTCCCACAGCATGTTAACCGCCGGCCGCGGGCTGGCGTGCATTGCCGCCCATACGGCGGCCAGTGTGTGCAGGGCGATCAACAGCAGCACGGCCGCGTCGGTCCACCCGAAGCGGAGCCGAAACACCGGGCGCCCGATCGCGCCCAGCAGCCAGACCACGGCCAGGGCGATCCACAGCATCACCACCGGCAGGCCGTCGCCCATCAGCGCGACCGACTCGCTGGGGAACAGCGGCCGGGCAACGAACAACGCACACATCGCCCCCAGCAGCCACGGCCGGAGTCGATTCGGTTTGTGTAGTTCCATCGGCATATTCGATATCAGCAACTGGGTGGCACGTCCCTGAGCAGAGCGAAGGGCGTGTTTTTCCGGCCCACACGCCCATCACTTCGTTCTGGGCGTGCCACCCAATTGATCGAGTTATTGTGTTACAGCCCGTTATTTGCGCCGGCCGGCGGTCTCCAGGATTCCAACGAGCACCAAGGTACAGCCGACCAGCAGCAGGATCACGCATGCGCCGGCCGTGTTGACCTGGTGCAGCAGCAGGGCACCCAGACCGCAGGTGGCAGTGGCCAGGTAGATCGTCAATACGGCCTGGGTCTTGGACATACCCAGTTCGACCAGCCGGTGCGAGAAGTGGCTCCGATCGCCCTCGAACGGACTGCGGCCGGACCGCAGCCGGATGTACACGACCGTGGCTGTATCGTAAAGCGGCACGGCCAGCACACACAGCGGGGCCAGGATCGCGTGCGGCGGCACGTTCTCGCCCGCAAAGGTGGCCGTCAACGTGGCCATCGCCAACAAGTAGCCGACCAGGTAGCTGCCCGCATCGCCCATGAACAGCCTTGCCGGCGGCCGGTTGTGCCAGAGGAACCCCAGCAGCGAGCCGACCAGCACCAGCAGGAACCCGCCGACGAAAAGCTGTGGCTGGTTGGTCACCGGGTCGGGTACCAGCAGCATCACAGCAGCCAGCATTGCTGCGGCGATGGCAGCCACACCGGCCGATAGCCCGTCCATATTGTCCAGCATGTTCAGTGAGTTGACCAGCCCGACGATCCACAGCACGCTGAGCGTGCCGGTCAGCACGGGCATGTCGAGAAACAGGCTCAACCGCCAGCCCAGCCGCACCAGGACAACGGCCACCAGGGTTTGCACCGCGATGCGAATTCTCCAGTCCAGGCCGCGGCGGTCGTCGATCAACCCCAGCAGCATCAGCACGGTTCCGCCGGCCAGCAGGATCCAGAGCTTGCCAGACTGCTGCATCAAGCCGGGCAGGTGCGGCCTGACGAACTCCGGCAGACAGGCGGCGCAGGAATGTTTAGCGGCCGCCGGCACGGCGGCCTGGGCGGCAGCAGCATCGCCCTGTGCAGCTAACAGCATCCACAGCACGAGTTGCCCCACGGCAAACGGCAGCACAATGCCCAGCCAGATCGCCAGTCCGCCGCCGTTGGGCACCGGCTCGCGGTGAATCTTCCGCACCCCGGGCCGATCGACCATTCTGAAGCGTGGTCCGCCGCGGCGGACCAGCCAGGCCGCCGCCCAGCAGACAAGCATGCTCGGCAACGTCGCGCCCAGGATAAGCCAGATCATTTCTACGTGTCCTTCCGTTGCCGTCGACAAAGTTCTTCGCGGCACTGCGAGAAGAACCGCTGGTAGTCCTCGCGGCGGTAGTCGGCGTAGGTCCACTCGCGCGGCTGCCAGCGGTCGTGCTTGTAATACAATGTTACTTCGGCGTAGACGCCGCGGCCAAGGTAAATCCGATGCGAGTGGTCCTTGGTCGAGGCCAGCACCAGCTTGGCCAAGGTCAGGTAGCCCGGGTCAAGGTTCAACGACCGCGGTTCAGGATGGTCGGCTTCCTTAGCGTATTGTTGTTCCCACCGGTTGGTTTGCAGCTTGACATCGGCCAGATCGGCCGGATCGAATGGCCGTTGGAGGGCAAAAAAGACCTTTCGCAGCCCCGGGCCCATGGTCGCTTTGTAATAGTCGGTTTGGGTGAACTCAAACACCGGGCTTTCGATTGCCACCGTTCCCCACGCCTCGACCGCCCGATCCCGCGCCCAACGAATCGCCGCGTCGTATCGGCTGAACGCGGCCAGCAGCAACAGGACCGGCGGGTGGGATGTCGGTTTGCCCATGGGTCAGGCAGTTGGATCGTTTAGCCGCCGCCTCCTGGCGGCGGAACTGCCCGGCGTGGACGCCGGGGCTAAACTCTTGAATTGTCAGATTCCTTGCGCTTACAGCGGATCAACTCGGCGACCAACTCGGCAGCGCCGTCGCGGTCGATCATCCGGGGCTCTTTTTCCCAGCGCCACTTGATTTCGAGTTGGCCCTGCTTCAGCCCCCGCGGGCCGATTACCACCCGCAGCGGGATGCCGATCAGGTCGGCGTCTTTGAACTTCACGCCTGCCCGGGCGTCGCGATCGTCCAACAGCACGTCGATCCCGGCGGCCGACAAGTCGTCGTGCAACTG
Source organism: Pirellulales bacterium (assembly GCA_030605745.1). Taxonomy (GTDB): domain Bacteria; phylum Planctomycetota; class Planctomycetia; order Pirellulales; family Thermoguttaceae; genus JAUWHT01. The sequence goes on from JAUWHT010000307.1 coordinate 3,472, forward strand.
CGTGGCCACCTTCATCGTCTGCTCGTCGGTTACCTTAAGCGGCACCAGCAGCACCTCGTACGGGGCCAGGGCGACCGGCCAGATGATGCCGTTTTCGTCGTGGCTGGTTTCGATCGCCGCGGCGATGATCCGGTTGATGCCGATCCCGTAGCAGCCCATCACAATCGGGTGCTGCTGCTCCCGGTCGTCGAGGAACCGGGCGCTGAGCGCCTCGGAGTATTTTGTGCCTAGCTTAAAGACGTGGCCGACCTCGATGGCGTGCCGCCCGGCCAGTTGGCTGTTGCATCGTGGGCAGGGATCGCCGTCGACGGCGTTGCGGAGGTCGGCAAACTGGTCGACCTCGAAATCGCGACCGAGGTTCACGCCCGTTAAGTGGGCATCGGCCGCGTTGGCGCCGGTTACCGAGTTTGCCATCTGCCGGATGTCGCGATCGGCGAGGATCGCGATCTTTTCTTTCGTACCCACCGGCCCGGCGAAACCGACGGGGGCGCCGGTCACCCGTTCGATCATTTCCGGGTCGGCCAGTTCGAGTTTTTCGGCAACGGCGGCCCGGCGGATCTTGCCCTCGTTGGCCTCGTGATCACCGCGAGCCAACACGGCAATCGGCTTACCGTCGGCGGTGTAGATCAACGTCTTGATCAGGTTCTGCGGCTTGCACCCCAAGAAGCTGCTCACCTGCTCGATGGTGGATGCGCCCGGAGTGTCGACTTTTTTGAGTTCTTCCAGTGGCACGTCGGGCGGAGCGACATCACGGGCGCCGACCTCGGCCCGTTCCTGGTTGGCCGCGTAACCGCATTCGGCGCAGTGCAGCAGGGTATCTTCGCCGTTTTCGGCCGGGACCATGAACTCGTGACTGACGTCGCCGCCGATCGGACCGCTTTCGGCCTCCACCGGCAAGTACTCGAGTCCGCAGCGCTCGAATATCCGGCAATAGGCGGCGTACATCTTCTTGTAGTTTTCACCCAGCGATTCGACGGACGTGTCGAAGCTGTAGGCATCCTTCATCAGGAATTCGCTGGTGCGGAGCACGCCGAACCGCGGTCGCTCCTCGTTGCGGAACTTGGTCTGGATCTGGTACAGCGTGATCGGCAATTGGCGATAGCTGGAGATGTGGCGGGCGACCAGGTCGGTGATGACTTCCTCGTGCGTGGGACCCAGCGCCATCCGGACCTTGCGGTTCTGTCGGCGGATGGTGAACTTAATCAGAACGTCGCCAAAGGCCTCCGCCCGGCCCGTCTGCTCCCAGAGCGAGATGGGCGAGATGGCCGGCATCAACAGCTCGACGGCCCCGGCGGCGTTCATCTCTTCACGGACGATGTTCTCGGCCTTCCTGAGCGATCGCAGCCCTAGCGGCAGGTAGGTATAGGCCCCAGCCATCACCTGGCCGATCAGCCCGGCCCGGAGCATCAGCACATGGCTGGGTATTTCCGCCCCCTCGGGCGTTTCTTTCATGGTGGGGATCAGGGTTTGCGTCCAGAGCATGTCAGGGGTCAGGGGCCAGGGATTAGGGGCGAGGGGTCAGGGATTTGAGGTGCAGCGTGTAGCGGCGGGGCTTGCCCCGCACATTGTCTGTCGTGTGGCACGCCCAGAGCGTAGCGATGGGCGTAGTGTATGCGGGAACGCTCCCTCTCGGTGTTGTCAAAAGGCAACAGTTGCCAGCGTTCCCAACCACGCCCTTCGTTCCTCAGGGCGTGCTACCCGCCACCCGCCCGCCGGCACCGGCGCGCAAAGCGGCATTCTAAGGCAATTCGGGCGATTGATGCAAGGGGAAAGTGGGGAAGGCCTCCCTCTTGTAGAGGATTTGCCAGACAAGTAGAATTAGGTGTTGGTGTTTTCGATTGTTCATGGAAGCTCACCAGAAAGGTCCCCGATGTCGCGACGCTTTGTCAACGAACTCGGCCAACAGGAAACCGTCGACCAGGTGTTTCTCGCTTCCGACAAGCAGCTTCGGCCCAACCGTAGCGGAAACCTGTATTTGCAGATTGAACTGTCCGACCGCACCGGGGCGATAGGTGCCCGAATGTGGAACGCCACCGAGGCCCTCTACAAGTCGTTCAACAACGGTGACTACGTTCACGTCGAGGGCACCACGCAACTGTTCCAGGGGGCCGTGCAGCTTATCGCCACCAGGCTCAAAAGGGTCGATCCGGCGGAAGTGGACGAAGACGACTTCATGCCGGTGCCGACCGTAGAAGTGGACAAGCTGGTGGTCCGGCTGGGCGAAATGCTCCGCGGCATGACCAACCCGCACCTGCGGAACCTGGCCGAGTGCTTCCTGCTGGACGAACCGCTGATGGCCAAGTTCACCCGGGCGCCGGCCGGAATCAAAAACCACCATGCCTACCACGGCGGGCTGCTTCAGCACGTGGTCAACCTGATGGAAGTCGTGCTGCGCATAAGCCCGTGCTACCCCCAGATCGATCGCGACCTGCTGCTGACCGGCGCGTTTCTGCACGACATGGGCAAGATCGACGAGCTAAGCTACGAGCGGGACCTGGCCTACACCGACGAAGGCCAACTGATCGGACACCTGGTCATCGCCGTGGAGTTGTTGGACGCGAAAGTTGTGGAGGCCGAAAAACTCGCCGGCGAGCCGATCCCACACGAGACAGTGTTGCGGATCAAGCACATGCTGGTAAGCCACCACGGCGAGTACGAATTCGGCAGCCCCAAGTTGCCGATGACTGTCGAGGCAATCGCGCTGTACCTGCTGGACAATCTGGACGCCAAGGTCAACTCGTTCGATCGACTATTGCGCGACGACCACAACGTCGATAGCCCCTGGACCCACTACCACGCCAACATCAACCGCAAGCTGTTTAAGGGGCACGTTTAGCCGCCGCGTCCACGCGGCGATGTTTCCCGGCGTGGACGCCGGGGCTAAACAGCCGATTTGCACACCCCGTTACCTCGGATGCAACATTTGAAACTCGAACAAGACCGGATCATCGGGGTGTTTCAGCGGACGCAGAAGGGGTTCGGCTTCGTGCGACCGACCGGTGCCGCCGGGTCGCCGTCAGAGACACCTCCTACAGGCGAGGTGCAGGACGTCTACATTCCGGCCAGGCGGACCGGCGACGCGGCGACCGGCGATGTGGTGCTGGTGCAGATTGGCAAGCGGCGCGGTCGCGACGGTGGCCCGCGGGGCGAAATCGTCGAAGTGATCGAGCGGCAAACGCACCAGTTTGTAGGCACCTACTTCGAGGCGGGTGGCACGGCCTACGTGCAGGTCGACGGTACGTTGTTCGCACAGCCGATCCGCGTCGGTGATCCAGGGGTCAAGGGCGCCCGGGTCGACGACAAGGTGGTCTTCGAGATGGTCCGCTTTCCCTCGCCGGTACATGACGGCGAGGGGGTAATCACCGAGGTGCTCGGCCCGCGAGGCACCCCGGGCGTCGATACGCTGTCGATCATCCGCGAGTTCAACCTGCCCGACCAGTTCGCCGAAGACGCGCTGGAGGAAGCCCGCCGGCAAGCCGAGGAGTTCGACGAATCAATACCCGGCGACCGGCTCGACCTGACCTGCGAGACAGTCATTACGATCGATCCGGTCGACGCCCGGGATTTTGACGACGCAATCTCGCTTGAGCGGCTGGAGAACGGACACTGGCGCCTCGGGGTGCACATTGCCGACGTGTCGCATTTCGTCCGGCCGAAGACCGCCCTGGACCGCGAGGCCCACGGCCGGGCGACCAGCGTCTACCTGCCGGACCGCGTGATCCCTATGCTGCCCGAGGTGATCTGCAACAGCCTGGCCAGCTTGCAGCCGAAAAAAGTCCGCTACACGAAGACGGCCATGATCGAGTTTACGGCCGAAGGACAGCGCGTGGTGACCGAGTTGCACTCGGCGGCCGTCCGCAGCAATAAGCGGCTGACCTACGAGCAGGTCGATCAGTTCCTGGCCGACCCCGGTCCTTGGCGGCGAAAGCTCGGTGCAAAGGTCCACGACCTGTTGGGCCAAATGCACACGCTGGCCATGGTCCTCCGCAAGCGGCGGATGAAACGTGGCGCGCTGGAACTGAACATGCCAGAGGTCAAGGTCGAACTGGATAAACACGGCCGCGTCTGCGGGGCGCACGTGGTCGAGAACACCGAGAGCCACCAGATCATCGAGGAGTTTATGCTGGCGGCCAACGAGGCGGTGGCCGAGGTGCTCAAGGAGAAGGAGGTCCCTTTCCTGCGCCGGATCCACCCATCGCCCGACCCGCGAAAACTCAAGGCATTGACCGAATTCGTCACGGAACTGGGCTTAAAGGTGAAGAGTCTCCGGAGCCGGTTCGAGTTGCAGAAGCTGCTGGATCAGGTTTGCGGCCGGCCGGAGCAGCACGCGGTCAACTTCGCGCTGTTGCGTTCGCTGCCCCGGGCTGTGTACAGCCCACAGGAGGAGGGCCACTACGCCCTGGCCAGCGATTGCTACTGCCACTTCACCTCGCCCATACGCCGCTATCCCGACCTGACGATCCACAGGCTGATCGACGCGATCCTGGCCGGCCGGAAGTCCCGTCGAAACCTCGACGATCTGGTCGTCCTGGGCCGGCATTGCTCGGACCGCGAGCAGCGGGCCGAGTCGGCCGAACGCGACCTGACCAAACTCAAGCTGCTGCACTACCTGAGCGAACGCATCGGCCAGGAAATGGATGTCGTCGTCACCGGCGTGGAAAGCTTCGGGCTGTTCGCCCAAGGGGTCGAGTTGCCGGCCGAAGGGCTGATCCACGTCGACTCGCTCACCGATGACTACTACCGCTTCGACCGCACCACGCACACACTGGCCGGCCACCGCCCGGGCAACGTGTACCGCCTGGGCGACCTTCTGCGGGTAACCGTCGCCCGAGTCGACCTCGACCGCCGCCAGCTCGATTTCCGGCAGGTTCAGCGGAAGAAGAAATCCACGAAGGGAAAAAGGGGAAAGGGTAAAAGGGAAAAGAAAAGAGGAGTTTAGCCCAGGCGTCCACGCCGGGAAATTTCGCCGCCAGGAGGCGGCGGCTAAACTGCCACTGGTCGCTGCGCCGCCGGTCGTTACAATATCGCTCTATGACAACCGCGCACTACACCCCCAATCGTACGCCGCTTTACGACTGGCACGTGGCTCACGGCGGCCGGATGGTCGAGTTTGCCGGCTGGGCCATGCCCATGCTGTACACCTCGATCATCGAGGAGCACGTGACCACCCGGACGGCGGTCGGGCTTTGTGATATTACACACATGAGCCATCTTCGCTTCGAGGGTCCCGGGGCCGGCGAGTTCCTGGGAAACCTACTCACGCGAAAGATTGGCGATCTTGCGCCCGGACACCTACGCTACTCGCTGGTGACCAATTATCAAGGGGGTATCCTCGACGACGTGCTGGTCGGGCATTTCCATGATTCGAAGGCCCAGCCGTTCTACGTGGTGGTTGCCAACGGCGCCAACCGGCTGAAGATGGTCGACTGGATCAACGCCCATCTGCCCAAGGAGTTGGCCCAACGGCCTAGTCATGAAGTTGCCTACTGGGACGTTACCCGGCTATGGGCGATGATCGCCATTCAGGGTCCCCGGACGCTGGAGTTGCTCAGGCCGTTTGTCGATGTGGACCTGGACGAGATGCCCTACTACACGGGTGCGGAAATCAGCATCTTGCATCCGGCCGGGCAGCGACAGGGGGGGATCATCAGCCGGACCGGATACACCGGCGAGGACGGATTCGAGTTGATCTTGGGCGTTGGCATTGCCCCGGGGGTCTGGGAAGCGCTGCTGGAAGCGGCCAAACCGCTCGGCGGGCTGCCCACCGGAATCGGCGCACGAGACACCCTGCGACTGGAGGCCGGCATGCCCCTGTACGGTCACGAGTTGACCGAGCAGATCAATCCGTTCCAGGCCCGGCTTGGCTTTGCCTGCGAACTGTACAATCTCGATTATCCGGGCCGCGACGCGCTCAGAAAGCTGAAGGAACAACCGCTGGACTCTATTCGTGTGGGATTGGAACTGGTCGGGCGCCGGGTTGCCCGGCAGGGCTGTACCGTCCTGGCCGGCGTCGAACCGGTCGGCTGGGTTACCAGCGGATCATACGCGCCGACGCTCGAAAAGACGATTGCCATGGGCTACGTTCGCCCGGAGTTCGCCCGGCCGGGCACCGAGCTTCAGATCGACGTCCGGGGTCGAAAGGAAGAGGCCCAAGTGGTAAAACTCCCCTTCTACCACCGCAATAAGACCAAGAAAGGAAACCAAAAGTGACGCCAAAAGAATTGCTGTACACCAAGACCCACGAATGGGTCCACGTAGAGACCGACCCGGCCGGTGCGAAGATTGCCACGGTGGGGCTGACGGCGTTTGCCATCGAGGCCCTGACCGACCTGGTCTACGTGGATCTACCGGAGGTCGGCCGCCAGGTTGCTGCCGGTGAGCCGTTCGGCGAGATCGAGTCGGTCAAGGCCGTCAGCGACCTCTACAGCCCCGTCGACGGCCAGATTACCGAGGTCAACTCCGGGCTTTCCAATAACCTGGCAAGTCTATCTGGCGACCCCTACGGGGCCGGCTGGCTAATCAAGATCAAGATCAGCGACGAGGGGGGACTGTCGGAGTTGCTCGATTACGCGGCGTATCAGGAACAATGCGAGGAAGACAATGATGAATGAAAAAGTAACCGCAATCGCAATCATGTTCGTTGGGCTGACAGTTCCAACCAGCCGAGTCTATGCCCAAGACGTAGAGAGGCCCACGCAGGCTACTGCCGACACTCCACTTCCCGACCGATACCCCTACGTGGTCAAAGACATCCTGAAATACTGCAAACCAAAGAAGGGCTTTTGGATCGATCTGGGGGCGGGCAAGGGTCAAGTATCCATCCCTCTGATCGAGGAAACCAACAATCCCGTTGTCATGCTCGATCCCGATGTCGAAGCAATGTCGAAAGGACTTGAGATCGCCAGGGAGAAGGGGCTGGAGCATCGTCTTTTTGCCGTCGTCGGAGTGGCTGAAGACATGCCCTTTCCCGACAACTCTGTGGACTTGGTAGTCAGTCGTGGTTCAATTTTCTTCTGGGACGACCAGGTGAAAGGATTGCAAGAGGTATATCGTGTGCTGCGACCCGGTGGCAAGGCGATGATTGGCGGCGGCCAGGGTAGCGGCTATCCAAAGTGGGCTGCCGAAGAGTTTATCCGCAGACGGCGAGAACACCTCAACGAAGCCGATCCCAAAAAGAAAAAACACTTTGTCGAGGTTCGGAGTCCCGAGACATTTCGGCGTTGGGCACAAGATGCCAAGTTACCCAGCTTCGAGATTACTGGTAAGGGTGGGCTTTCTGTGGGAGATCCGAAAGCCGGGCTGGGCATTTGGTTGAGATTTACGAAGCAGCAGAAGTGATGATGCCCTACCTTCCCAACACCGCGGACGACCAACGGGCTATGCTCCGGGCGATTGGCATGGCCTCAGTGCACCTGCGTTCGATTGTAATTACCGACTTGCTTCGCCTATAATGGGAAAGTAGAGGTGGACCGGTGAGCGATGTCCTGAAGCGGATCAAGCGGGCAATTTTGGCGGGGAATTACGCCTTTAGCGAAAAGGCACGTATCGAAATGGAGGTCGATCAGATCACGGAGTTGGATGTTGCCGAATCAATACTCAACGCGCCGGCAATCTACAAGATGCTTCGTTCGAAGAGCCCACTTCGCCACCGTTCCAGAGAGCGGCTATACGTTATCCAGAGCGCAAACTTGAACGGCCTCGTGGTATACAGCAAGGGGAAGCTTGTTACCGAGGCCGGCCACGACACATACTACTTTTTGATTTCTTCTAAGAGAGCCTTGTAGATGGTGATTGCCATGAAAGCGATTACAAGTTGTCCATCCTGTGGCAGCAAAAAGATCAAAATGGTCCGGGGAAAATGGTCCGGGGAATACAAAGGGCAAGCCTATACGGTTGAAAACCTCGAATTCTATGAGTGCCCGGATTGTGGAGAAAAGGTGTATGACCGGGAAGCAATGAGAAGAATCGAGGCAAACTCCCCCGCCTTCGCTAAGGTTGCCACACCTGAATAGACACGCGATGCCGTACCTTCCCAATACCGCGGACGACCAACAGGCGATGCTCCGGGCGATCGGCGTTGGGTCAGTTGAGGAACTGTTCGCGACGGTGCCGGCCGAGTTGCGGCTGGACCGTCCGCTCGATCTGCCGCCGGCAATGGGCGAGTTGGAGCTTACGTCGCATCTCGGCGAGTTAGCGGCCCGCAACACGCCGGCCGGTCAGGTTGTCTGCTTCCTCGGCGGCGGTAGTTACGATCACTTCATCCCGGCGGTGGTCGATTTCGTCGCCGGGAGAAGCGAGTTTTACACTGCCTACACGCCCTACCAGGCAGAAGCCAGCCAGGGTAGTCTCCAGGCGATGTTCGAGTACCAGACGCTCATCACGCAGCTTACCGGGATGGACGTCTCGAATTCGAGCCTCTACGACGGCGGCAGCGCGATGGCCGAGGCCATGATGATGGCCCTGGGTGCCACCCGGCGCTCCGGCCGTGTGGTCACAGCCGCGAGCGTCCATCCCGAGTACCGACAGGTCCTGGACACGTATCTGGCCAACCTCGATGCCGAATTGCTGACCATCGCCACACCCGAGGGAACTGTCTCGCCCGAAGAACTCGAAGCGGCCGTCAACGACCGGACGGCCTGTGTGGTGGTCCAGCATCCGAACTTCTTCGGCTGCCTGGAAGAGGTGGAGGCAATTGCCGAGATCGCGCACGCGGCCGGGGCGCTGCTGGTGGTGGCCGTCGACCCGATCAGCCTGGGGTTGTTGAAGCGGCCGGGCGATTACGGGGCCGATATCGTGGTGGCCGAAGGACAATCGCTGGGCAACCCGATGTCGTACGGCGGGCCGTACCTGGGGATCATGGCCTGCCGCGAGAAGTTCGTCCGCCGCATGCCGGGCCGGCTGGTCGGCCAGACCGTCGATCGCCGCGGCCGGCGGTGCTGGGTGCTGACACTGCAAACCCGCGAACAACACATCCGCCGCGAAAAGGCCACCAGCAATATCTGCACCAACCAAGGACTCGTTGCGCTGCGGGCGGCCGTGTACCTGGCGGCGATGGGGCCGGCCGGCATCAGATCGGTGGCCGAGTTGTGCCTGCAAAAGGCACACTACGCGGCCGAGCGGCTCACCGCCAGCGCGTCGCTTTCGCCGGCGTTTGATCGGCCGACGTTCAAGGAATTTGTGATTCGCGTAACTGACGGCGATGTGGATCGACTGGTGGAAGCGGCACGCGCTAAAGGCATCTTCGCCGGGGTGCCGCTGGGCCGCTGGTATCCGGAACTGGCCGACTGCCTGTTGATTGCGGTAACCGAGAAACGGACCAAGGCGGAGATTGATCGGCTGGTTGGTGTTGTGGGACAAGTTGTTTAGCCGCCGTGCTTGCACGGCGCGTGAATGTGAGAACGACATGACCGACTTATTGTTCGAGTTATCCAAGCCCGGCTGCGCGGCGGTGCGGTTGCCCGATTGCGACGTTCCAGAGCGTTCGATCGAGGAGCTGTTGCCGCCGGGTGCTATTGCCGCCGGGCCGCCGCCGCTGCCGGAGTTGGCCGAGGGAGAACTGGTGCGGCATTTCGTCAATCTGTCCACGCTCAACGTGTCGGTCGACTCGCACTTCTATCCGCTGGGCTCATGTACGATGAAGTACAACCCGAAGCGGAACGAACGGCTGGCCACCTTGCCGGGATTGCTCGATTTGCACCCCTACCAGCCGGAGTTGACGCTGCAAGGTCTGCTGGAGTTGCTTTACCGGTCGCAGGAAATGCTGGCCGAGATTGCCGGGCTGCCGGGCGTCTCGCTTCAGCCGGCTGCCGGGGCACACGGCGAAATGACGGCCCTGCTGGTCGTGGCCGCCTACTTCCGCGATCTGGGCGAGAAGCGCAACGTGGTGCTGATCCCCGACGGCGCACACGGCACCAACCCGGCCAGCGCCGCTGTGGCCGGATTTCGTACCCTGCCGGTCAAGAGCACAAAGGAAGGGTTCGTCGATCTGGACGACCTGGCCGCCAAAGCCAACGAGCAAACGGCCGTGCTGATGATCACCAACCCGAACACGCTGGGGATGTTCGAGAACCAGATCACTCAGATCACCCGGATGGTCCACCAGGCGGGCGGGCTGGTGTACCTGGACGGGGCCAACATGAACGCCATCCTGGGCATTACCCGGCCAGGCGACTTCGGCGCCGACCTGATGCACTACAATCCCCACAAGACATTCGGCAGCCCGCACGGCGGCGGCGGACCGGGCGCCGGACCGATCGCCGTGGCCGAGCGGCTCGCCCCGTACCTGCCGGCGCCGATCGTAGTCAAACATGGCGACGGCTACCGGCTGGACTACGACCGACCCAAATCGATTGGCCGGGTGCGAAGCTTCTTCGGCAACACCGGTGTACTGGTCCGCATGTTTTGCTACATTCTTACCCATGGATCTGAGGGCTTGCGACGCGTGGCCGACGGCGCCGTACTCAATGCCAACTACCTGCTAGCCAAGCTGAAGCATATCGTGCCGGTGCCGCAGGGCGAGCGGTGCATGCACGAGTTCGTCGCCTCGGCAGCGAAACTGAAGACCGAGAAGGATGTCTCGGCAATGGACATAGCCAAGCGGCTCTTGGACTACGGGTTCCACGCCCCGACGGTTTACTTCCCGTTGATCGTCCGCGAGGCACTGATGATCGAGCCGACGGAAACCGAGAGCAAGGCTACGCTGGACGCATTCGCTGAGGTGATTTTCCGCATCACCGGAGAAGCCCCCGACCTGTTACACGACGCCCCCCACAGCACCCCAATCAGCCGCCCCGACGAAGTCCAGGCTGCACGCAACCCGATACTGCGATGGTCACCCCCATAAAGCCGCGACCGTTGGTCGCGCCACGGTTTCCGCGACCGTTGGTCGCGCCACGGTTTCCGCGACCGTTGGTCGCGCCACGGTTTCCGCGACCGTTGGTCGCGCCACGGTTTCCGCGACCGTTGGTCGCGCC
>JAUWHT010000023.1 GCA_030605745.1 Pirellulales bacterium
TACATCCGGTATCCGGTTCATGTTAGCGACCTGCAGCGAGAGGACTGGGTCGAACAACGAGAAAATGTTCTAACATCAGCATTAGACCGCTATAAACCCAAGAAATCCTTGCCAACATCGTGAGGCACTACCGTAAATTGACAATTGCAAATTGCTCCCTAATCCCTCGCCCCTAATCCCTACTTCTGACTCTGCTGATAAACGGCCTGCAACAACTCCTGCACGTCCTTGAATTTCCTCTTCGACGAGAGCGCAGAGTCCATCAGCCGCCGGGCGTCGCTCTCGGAGTGGCCCAGACTGCGGAGCACCTCGAACGTCTCGGAAACCACGTCGGGCCGGACCTCGGCCTCGGTGATCTGCTGCTGGGCGACCATCAGGGCGAACTTGGGCACCTTCCGCCGCAGCTTGGCGATGATCCGCTCGGCGGTGGCCGGGCCGATGCCCGGTAGGCCCGAGAGTGCCTTCGCGTCCTGCTCCTCGATGGCCGTGGCCACCTCCTTTACCGGCCGGACCATCGCGCGGAGCGCCTTCTTCACGCCCACACCATCGACCGAGCAAAACAGCTCGAAAAACTCCCGCTCTGCCTCGCTGAGGAACCCGACCAGCCGGGGCGTCATCCGGCCCTGCATCGGGTTGCCCTCCAGGTACTCGATCGTGTGCAGGCTGATCTGCTGGTTCAACTCGCGCTGCAACTGCCGCCGGGTGAACTCGGGGATCAGCACCTCGTGCTCGAGGGCGTCGATTCGCAGCGTCAACACGTCATTCTTCAGGGCAGCCAACTGACCGGTAATTTTAGTAATCATGTTGTCTTGGGGTCAGAGCGCACTTAGTCATTAGGGAGGCGGTTGCTGCTTGCTGTCGTGCTAAATTTGCCATCGCCTCCCTAATGACTAAGTGCGCTCTGACCCCAGATAGTAGTGACATAGGGCGATGGCTAGGGCGTCGGCTACGTCGGGTGGGTCGGGCAGCTTGGGCAGGCCCAGTTCGTGCTGGATTGCTCGCTGGACCTGTAACTTCGGGGCCCGGCCGCTGCCGGTGAGTATCTTCTTGACCTGTGTGGCCGAGTAATGGGCCACCGGAATCCCGGCCTGTGTGGCGGCCAGACAGATGACCCCCCGGACGTGGCCCATCAGAATGGCCGTTCGCGGCCGCTGGTAGTGCGAGTACAACTCTTCCAGGGCCATCACCGCCGGGCGGAACCCGGCAATCACCTCCGCCACGCCCTGGTGGATTTCCAACAGTCGGCCGGTCAGCGAGTTGCGACTCTTGCCGCGAACGACCCCCGCCTCGCACAACCGCGGACCACCGTCGCCGACCTCCAGCACACCGTAGCCGGTGATGTTCAGGCCCGGGTCGATACCGAGGATGCGGATTGGCATGGTGCAATGGGGTCAGAGCGCACTTAGTCATTAGGGAGGCGATGGCAAATTTAGCACGACAGCAAGCAGCAACCGCCTCCCTAATGACTAAGTGCGCTCTGACCCCAACCTCCGGTCTTCCAGGGTAACACCGATGTCGGCCAGAGAGCTGCGGATCTTGTCGGCGGTGGCGAAGTCCTTGCTCTTTCGCGCCTCGGTGCGGATCTCGATCAACAGGTCTATCAGTTTACCGGTCAACTCGTTGTCGCCGGTCGATTTCTCTTGCAACGGTTTGCGGAACAGGCCCAGCGTTGCCGACAGCTCGCGCAGCGTGATGGTTCCTTGTCTGAGCACGGCAAGCTTGGCAGCATCCTGGTTGCCCGACTCTTCGAGTGCCTCGTCGTCGACAAACTTGTTCAGCTTGCGGACCAGGTCGAACAGTGCCCCGATCGCGCCGCCGGTGTTGAAGTCGTCGTCCATCGCATCGAGGAACCGGGCGCGGTGCTCGGCCACCGCCAGAAGCACCGCGTCGTCGCCCGATTCCAATTGGCTCTTATCATGCGTAGCGGGTGGTATGATATCGTAAAAGCTCCCGCCGGCAACGCGCTGGTACCGCTTGAAGAAGCGGTAGAAGGTGTCCAGCCCGGTCTCCACTTCGCGGAGCCGGCGTTCGCTAAAATCAATCGGCCGGCGATAGTGAGTGGAGAGCACGAAGAATCGGACCGTCTCGCCCTGGAACTCCTCGAGCAGTTCGCTAAACGCGCTGGAGCCCTTTGACTTGCTGATTTTTCCGACCTCTTGGGCCGCCTGGTCGCCTTCGACAGCCCGTGTATGCCGTCCGCCGACCTTACCCAACTCGTCGGAGGCCCGCATCAGGCCGTTGTGCATCCAGTACTTGGCCATCGGCCGGCCGTGGCACGATTCGCTCTGTGCGATTTCGTTTTCGTGATGTGGGAAGACCAGGTCCAGCCCGCCGCCGTGGATATCAAAGGTTTCGCCCAACAGCCGGCGGCTCATTGCCGAGCATTCGATATGCCAGCCCGGCCGTCCGTCGCCCCAGGGGCTGGGCCAGGAAGGCTCGCCCGCCTTGGCCGATTTCCAGAGCGCGAAATCGGCGGCCGAACGCTTGATACAGGCCGTCTGACCGCCTTCGCCTTGGGTGTCGTCGAGCGAACGGCCGCTCAGCTTGCCGTAATCCTTGCACTTGGCCACCTCGAAATAGACGTCGCCTTGTGATTCGTAGGCAAACCCCTTCTCGACCAGCGTGGACGTGAGACGGATGATCTCGTCCATATTGTCGGTGGCCTTGGGAAAATGGTCCACGCCGTCGACGCCCATGGCCCGAAGGTTGTTCATATAGTC
>JAUWHT010000304.1 GCA_030605745.1 Pirellulales bacterium
TACATCCGGTATCCGGTTCATGTTAGCGACCTGCAGCGAGAGGACTGGGTCGAACAACGAGAAAATGTTCTAACATCAGCATTAGACCGCTATAAACCCAAGAAATCCTTGCCAACATCGTGAGGCACTACCGCAAATTGAGAATTGACAATTGCAAATTGAACCCTGATACGAGGTTTCATTGTGGCAGATTCCGCTTCGGTCCCATCAGGCCTCGGCCGCGGGGCGTGAGAATGGCCACCAGTTGCCCGGTCGGGTTCACCGCGGCGATCTCCTCGGCACCGGCTGCCGGCATTTCTCTGGAAATCGCCATGCCGCGGCTGATCTGCCTGATCTCTTCCGGCGATAGCTCTACTCGCGGCAACGATTCAACCGCCCGAAGCGGCGGCAATAGGTGATCGGTCCAATTGGCCTTGGTGACATGCCCCGGGTCGGTCGCATCCTCGATGCGGAAGCTGCCGATCGAGGTCCGCACCAGTGCCGACATCACGGCCGCCGTGCCCAGCGACTCGGCCAGGTCGCGCCCCAGCGAGCGGATGTACGTGCCCGAGCCGCACTCGATCCGAAGCGTCAGTTCCGGGTACTCATACACTTCGACTTCGATCCGGTGGACCGTCACGGGGCGCGGCTTCAGTTCGACCGGTTTTCCACTGCGTGCCAACTTGTACGCCCGGCGGCCGTCGACCTTAAGCGCCGAGAACGCCGGCGGGCGCTGCTCGATCCGGCCGACCAGCGACCGGGCCGTCGCTGCGAGCTGGTCGCGCGTCGGCACCGGCGGGTTGTCCAACTCGGCCACATCACCCTCGATATCCTCGGTCGGGCTGTGCCGGCCCAGCAGAAACGTGCCGGTATAGCCCTTGGGCATTCGCTGGATGTACTCAATCAGCCGAGTGGCCGCCCCAACGCACACCACCAACACCCCGCCGGCCAGCGGGTCCAGTGTCCCGGCATGTCCCGCCTTGGCCGGACGCACCAATCGCTGGATACGATTGACCACCTGGCGCGAGGTCATGCCGACCGGCTTGTTCAGGTTCAGCAGTCCGCAAGGGGCCACTAGCGAATTCCTTTAGGGGAGGAAGAGCCCACAGTTTAGCCCCGGCGTCTACGCCGGGAAAGCACGCCGCGTGGACGCGGCGGCTAAACACTTCCACGAACAACCGCTGGCATCGCTGCCGGCTGAACGCTAGGATAGACATACAAAGCCAGTCAGGAAAAACGGTATGAAAATCGAGCAGCTCGGACCATACCGGATCGTACGCGAGTTGGGCCGCGGCGGCATGGGAACCGTCTTCGAGGGCGTTAACCGCGAGACGGACGAACCGGCGGCCGTCAAGCTGCTGGCGGCACCCATGGCACGGGACGAGAACTTCCGCGAGCGGTTCGCCACCGAAATCGAAACCCTGAAAAAGCTGAACCACCCGAACATCGTACGGCTGTTCGGCTTCGGCGAGCAGGACGGACACCTGTTCTACGCCATGGAACTGGTCGACGGATGCAGCCTGGAAGAGGAATTAGGTCGCGGGCGGCGGTTCGACTGGCGCGAGGTGACTCGCATCGGGATCGACACCTGCCGGGCACTGCGACACGCGCACGACCGCGGCGTGATCCATCGCGACATTAAGCCGGGGAACCTGCTGCTTACGGCCGCCGGGCAGGTGAAACTCTCCGACTTCGGCATCGCCCGGCTGTTCGGAAACACCCGGCTGACCGCCGCCGGCAGCGTATTGGGGACCGCCGAATACATGGCACCGGAACAGGCCGAGGGCCAGCCGGCCAGTCCCCGATCGGACTTGTACAGTCTGGGGGCCGTATTGTATGTGCTATTGAGCGGGCGCCCGGTGTTTTGGGCGAAGTCGCTCCCGGACCTGTTGCACAAGCAGCGGTACGACAAGCCCGATCCTATCGGCCAACACGCACCGGACACACCGGTAATGCTGCAACAGATCGTCATGCAACTGCTTGACAAGGACCCCGAGCGGCGGATTGCCAACCCGACGCTGCTCGCCCGCCAGTTGCAGGCGATGGAGCGCGGCTTGTCGCTGGACCCGGCCAGTGATTTGCCCGAGACCAAAACCACGGCGGCCTTCAAGTATCCGGACGAAGCCGAAGCAGCCGAGGAAACAACGCCCGAAGGACATTTCACCCAAGTGCCCGAGGAGGAACTCGACCGGATCGAGACGGCCAAAACGCGTCCCGCGCTGATCTCGCCCCAGACCTGGGCCCTGGCCGGCAGCCTGATTGCGGTGGGCCTGGTCGTGTGGTACTTCCTTCAGCCGCCCTCGGCCGATGCACTGTACGGCAAGATTACCGCCCGGACAGCCGCCGGGGCGATCACGTCGCTGGCAGCGGCCGCGGACGACATCGAGGAGTTCCTGATGCGGTTTCCCGAGGATTCCCGCTGCGAGCAATTGCGAGACTACCAAAGGGAAATCGATCTGCACCGCTTGGAGCAGAAGTTCAAACTTCGTGCCAAGGGCCTCGCCGGCACCGAAAACTTGGTGCCGATCGAACGGGCCTACCTGGAAGCGATCAACTACGTGCAGTTCGATCCGGAACGTGCAGTGGCGAAGCTCCAGGCGTTGATCGATCTTTACAATCACCGGGCCGAGCGGTCAGGACCAACCGGCCAGTGCCTCGAACTGGCCCGACGCCGGCTCGCACAATTCCGCGAACAGCTCGACCGGCAAACCGTCCAGCACCTCGCCCTGATCCAGGATCGACTCGATCGAGCCAAGCGACTCAGCGAGACCGAACCTGAGCGTGCCCAGGCAATGTACCGCGCCGTGATCGAACTCTACCAGCACAAGCCCTGGGCCGCCCAAGCAGTCCGCCGCGCCCGGGATGTGCTAGAAGAGAAGTAGTTTAGCCCCGGCGTCGACGCCGGGAGATCGCGCCATGCGGCCGAGAGCGTCGTTGATGATTTGACACGCACAAGTACAATCGATAGGATACTTATGTGGCCATGCTTGATGATATTCGGCAGATGATCGAGACTGAAGTGACATACACGCTTGAGCTTGGCGGCAAGTTCTATCTCATCGAGCATGTTCCTGCCCGCGTGTGCAGAGAAACAGGTGAACAGTACTTCTCGCCCGAGACCGTGGAGCACATCCAGGCCCTTATCAAGAGCAAAAAGAAACCCGACAGAGT
The DNA here is from genome assembly GCA_030605745.1 of Pirellulales bacterium. Lineage (GTDB taxonomy): Bacteria > Planctomycetota > Planctomycetia > Pirellulales > Thermoguttaceae > JAUWHT01. The sequence continues at coordinate 3,151 of JAUWHT010000304.1, forward strand.
CGTGGAAACTCCAGTCTACAAGTACGCATGAGGAAATGTCCATGAATCACAAGCAAGACTGTGCGGTCCTGCAAGAAGGCATTGAGGGCCTGTTCGCAGATCTGAGATCCGGAATCTCTGCAAGAGAGGACTCGCGGGCCTTTGGCGCGATGATCGAAAAGCGCATCACTGACAACTGGAATGAACTCTGCAAGAAGATGGGCTTTCAGCCCCTCCCAATCCCCGGAAGACGGACAATCTTTGACTTTGCATGCAGAATTGGCGGAGTAATTCATGGTCTCGAC
>JAUWHT010000263.1 GCA_030605745.1 Pirellulales bacterium
TACATCCAGTATCCGGCTCATGTCAGCGACCTGCAGCGAGAGGACTGGGCCGAACAACGAGAAAATGTTCTAACATCAGTATTAGACCGCTATAAACCCAAGAAATCCTTGCCAACATCGTGAGGCACTACCCAATTTTCACAATAACCCGATTCCCGTGGACTTCAACCACCTCGATCTCCGCGCCGCGTGGGACCAGATCGCCGTCGGTGATTACGTCAAGGAGCATGTCTCCGAATCGGGCCTTGCCGCTGGGGGTCAGTTGCGTGGTAGTGGTTCCCCGGGCGCCGACGAAACCGTCCAGATCGACCAGCGACTCGCGCCGGCTGATCTGTTCTGCCTCTTCGCCTGCGGGCGGGCGCAAGAACATCCGATTGAAGATCGGCGCACTAGGCAGCCACCGCCTCAGGAACACGGCCGCCGCCGCGATCCCCACCCCGGCGCCGGCAACCGTCAACAGCGAACGGCGGAGTTGGCCGAACTGGTACTCGTTCCGCGGCAGCACGAACGTCTGACTGGCCAGGATCAACGAGACCAGCACCAGGCACCCGCCGCCGAGACCGAAGACGCCGAACCCCGGCAGCACGAAAACCTCCAGCAACAGGCAGGCAACCCCGGCCAGGAACAGGGTGACCTCCAGCCACCCGGCCGTCCCGCCCAGGTAGTGACTCCAAAAGAACAACAGGAAACAGACGGTGGCCAGAAATCCGCCGAGGCCGATCCCCGGCGCATTCAGCTCGGCATACAGGGCCACGAACGCGATCATCAGCAGAAACGCGGCCACGCCGGGTGAAGCCAGGGCCTCGATCAGGAAGTCGGCCCAGCCGGGCTCCAAAAGCGTCGGGTCGTCCTGCAAGACGTAGTGCTCCTTCAACTCGGCGAAGTTATCGACTGTGCGGTTGGCCAGGCCGTACTGCTGTGCCCGGCGACCATCGACGAGCAACGGTTTGCCCGGCCGGGTGATCTGCTGGCCCTTGTGCCACTTCGGTGCGCCGGGTTGTTGCTGCGCAAGTTCTTTGAGTTCTTCGTCGCAGAAGTATCCCACTTCGCCCGGCCGCGTGCAGCGGAACACCTCCAGCTTGGGATCGATCATCGCGGCGACCAGCGACCAGGAGCGTGTTTTCCAAGGGCCGTCCGGGTCGTTGATCGACTGTTTGGCGTACTTGACATCTTCCTCGGAAAGCTCGTAGGCCCCCGACCCGCCCAGTTCCGCGTCCGGACGGATTAGCACCTGGTCGCAGGCCAATGCCACCAGTGCGGCGTCGGATCTGGCCTGCGACGGGATGTACGCCACCGTGCGGACCTGGCCCGGATCCAAGCTGCCCAAGAAACCGGCTAGCGCGATGCTGTCGGCCGGTGATCCGCCCGGACTGTCGATCCACAGACACACAAAGTTCACCTCGCGCAGCCGTATCTCGTCTTCGATCAGCCGCTGGGCCTGCTTGACCGTCTCGGCGCTGATCGGCCCCTTGAGATCGACCCGCACCGCACGCCACCGGTCGATAAGCGACGGGTCCTCTTCGACGGCCTCCGGCGGCAGCTTTAGCGCCTTGGCCACGTCCTGGTGACTGTCGGCCAGGTAGCTGACGAAGCCCAGCCGTCGGGCCTCCTCGCCGCTGAATTGCCCGGGCGGGCCATCGACCAACTCGCCCAGCGGCTCCGATGACTTGATCGTCTGCCGCTTGCGCAGCTCCTCTAGTGCTTTTGGCGTGACGTACTCGCGGCCGAGCTGGGCCTCTACCACGAGCACTTCGCGGGCCGGATCGAGCAGCCACAAGGCCACCTCGGCCGGGACAGTTTTGCGCCGCTGGGCGATCTCCTTGTAAGCGCTGCGTTCGGTGGGCCCGATCGTCTCCGGCGTGACCCCGACGGGCCCGATCCGGGCGTCGCCCGGCATCATGATCTCGTCGCAGGCCAACACCACCAGCACCGCGTGGCCCGGGATCGACTCCGGCACGTAGGCCACAGTTCGGGCCACGGCAAGTCTCTCGCCGGAGAGCAGCCGGGCAAGTCTCAGCGCGGCGGTAAACTCGCTCTGCCGGACAAACTCCGCTTGCTCAGGCGGGACCTCGAACTTGAAGATCAACACCGGCCGCGCGCCGGCCGTCTCTGCTCGCTCCAATGCCCGATCCACAAACCGCTCCACCCGACCGACCGTCTTGCCGGTGATCGGCAGCGCGATCCGGATCGACATACCCAACCGTGGGGCGGCGTCCGCCGGGCCCGGCAGGCGGCAAGATAGCACCAACAAGGCAAGAATCAGACCCCGTGGGAAAACGTCATTCATTTGAAGTTCTCGCTACTTCTTGCGGTTGCAATAGCCGGGGGGCAACGCCCCGCGGTGATGCACCCGCGACGCGTTACGCGAGCGGCTATTACAGTACAGTAATTTTCGTGGAAACCACTTCAGATGACTGAAGTGTTACAATTATAGGGTATCCCCCGGGAACATCAATTTGCTGCTTGCGGCTTAGCCAACGCAGTAGAGGTGGCAGTAAACTGCCACCCCCTCAACCTACCGCCTATCGCCTACCGACCCGCTCGGCGGGCGCCTCTTCGACGATCCTTTTCCAGAACGGCGGCGTCAGCGCGTGGAACGGGTTACCCTTGAGGAAACCCAGCGGATCGTTGATTACGATCTCGTCGAACTGGTAGACCGTGCGATTCTTGCCGTTGGGTAGGTGGATTTGCAGGGCGAACGGCTGCATGTGTTCGGCCTTTAGTATCAACTGGGCCCGGCGGAAATCCGCCGCGTCCTTCTGGAAGCGCGGATAGGCCTCCAGCCAGATCTCCTCCTTCTGCACGTTCTGCGGGGTGATGATTCGCAGGAAGTAGCGGCGCTTGAGCTTCTCGGCCTCGGCGCCGAACAGGAACGGCAACGGGCCGTCGGCGATGGCCTTGCCCTGGAGGCTGGGCGGCAGCTTGCGCTCGATCAGTTGCTTCTTCGTGCAGTTGTATTCGTAGATCGACTCGCCGTCGCAAATCCAGTGCTCCGCCCGCTGGTCGTCGATACGGACCATCTGATCGCCGTTTTGGGTATGCGTGACGCGGAACATCCCCCGGTCGGGCGCGCCGTACTTGATCTGGCCCTGGTCGACGTGGTTGGCCTTATCGGGCGGGCCGAATACGGGGTCGAACTCCCAGCGGGTAAACTTGCACGAGAAGGTTTTTACCTTCTTGCTCCGCTGCTCCCAGGCCTGCAAGACCCGGTCCAGCAACGCCTCCTGCTGTGGGGTCAATTGAAACGGCGCCGGTGGCGGCTGCCGCACGGCCGGACGCGAATCCGACTTCGACCCTCGCCAGGGCCCCGTTTGCGCAAATGCCGTACCGACCGCCAACAGCAGGGCAAGCGTCGCCGGCAAAGTGATTCGAATTGCCATCGGTCCCCTCCGTCAGAAGTCGTTTAGCCGCCGGCACACATTCAAACCGGGCAACAATTCTAACAGAAAACCGCAACACGCCCTACGGCAGTTTGGGGCGTGAACACACGAAATTGGGCCATTTTCGTGCTGGACCGAGCGGGTATGGTATGATGAACCGGCAAGCGAGGCCTTCATTGCCGAAGCCGAGGTAGTCGACTGGCCAATAGTTCCAATTTCCGAGACCCGCGCGTTATATTGTGGCACGAACGTCGCCTGAAACTTCAGAGGCGTGGGTGCAAGCACACCTGCGCCCCAGCCTACAAAATGTTGTGTAAAACACGCAACCCGTTTCAGAACAAGGAGTTAGGACAATGCCCCATCGTTTCCTGTCGATCTGTACGTTGATCGCTGCTGTGGTGTTCATCGGGAGCCTGTTGCGGGCGGACGACCCGCCGGCAGCCAAGAACACCAAGAAAACACCCCAAAAAACCCACCAAGCGTGGACCTTCGACGAGGCCTTGAAGCAGTTGCGGCTCAATCCCGACGACGTCTACCTTCAATACGTCGTCATGCAGCTTGCCCGCAACGAGAACAAGGCCGACGAGGCCGCCAAGGCGCTCGACCGGCTCAACCGGCGCCGCGGTTGGGGGCCGGACCGCCGGGTAGACCTGTTTAGCCTGTTCACCGGCGCGTTGGCCGTCCAGGAGAGCCTCCAGTTGGACACCATGCGAGGCGACCCGGACAACCGGATCGGTCTGGCCGGCAAGCCGGCAGAAAACGCCGTGAAGGTCGCCGACCTGGAAGGCCCAACGGTCAAGAGCCACCCCTGGGGCAAGATGCTGGCCGCACAGCAGTTGGCCGGTAAGAAGCCCCAAGTCTCGCCATTGGCCCTTTGCGTGCCGGAGGACCAGTATTTTGTGCTGTTCCGCTCGGTCGACAAGCTCTTGGAGGGTATCGACGCGAGCGATCTCTGGGGGGCCCATCTGTTTAGCCAGGCGGCCCACTCGGCCACGACCCGGCAGACCACCAAGCGGCTGAAAAGACAGCTTGCCGTCGAGATCGATCCGCTCACCCGACCGTTTTACGACACGGTAGTCGAGGAAATGGCGATCACCGGCAGCGATCTCTATTTCCGCGAGGGCAGCGACGTGACGTTGGTGTTCCTGCTCAAGCAGCCCAAGGTATTCAAGCTCCGCATGGACGGGTTTCTTACGGCCGCCGAGAAATTGCGCCCCGACGCCGCGCGCACGACCGGCAAGATCCAGGGCATCGACTACGTGCAGGTCTCCACCCCCGATCGGGCCGTCCACGTCTTCTCGGCGTATCCCAAGCCGAACCTGCACGTGCGGAGCAACTCGAAGGTCGCAATGGACCGCGTGCTGCGGGCAATCATCGGCAACAAGGGCATCCGACGGTTGGGCGACTCGACCGAGCTGAAGTACATCCGCACACTGATGGTCCGTGGCGACGAGCGGGAAGATGGGTTCATTTACCTGTCCGATCCGTTTATCCGCCGGCTGGTCGGGCCGGAGTTGAAGCTGACAGAACGGCGGCGGATGCTGGCTTACAACTACCTGCGAATGATCGGCCACGCGGCGATGCTTTACCGCACGCAGTTCGGCCGAAAGCCCGAGTCGCTCGAACAGCTTGCCGAGACCGGTTGCGCGCCCGATGTGTTCGGCCAGGGCAAGCTGCGGTGCCCGGCCGGCGGCACATACCGACTCTCGGCCGACGGCACCACCGGCGTCTCCTCGATCTACGGCCACGCCCGGTCGCTGGTCCCCTGCTGCGAAGTGCCGGTTACCCACGTTACCGAAGCGGAGGCGAAGGAGTACAAGAAGTTCGTCCAGCGATACAGCCGCTACTGGCAGAAATTCTTCGATCCGATCGCCATTCGCGTCCAGATTACGCCCAAGCAGTACCGCGCGGAAACGATCATCCTGCCGCTTTTGGATAATTCGGTCTACACGGGCATGGCCATGGCGCTGGGCGGCGAGCCGGAACCGCTCGACGCCATGCCGGTGCCCGAGCGGAACATCTTCAGCATGGTGCTCCGGCTGAATAAGCAGTACCTGTTGAAGGAACAATGGTTGACGCAAGGATTACTCGGCCAGTTAAAGCGGAAGGGCATCGAGTTGCCGGCCGGCGGCGTCAGCATCGAGGAGTTCCTTGCCCGGGGTATCGGCAACCAGATCGGCATGCACGTCTACGACGCTTCGCCGATGTTTGATTTCGACCTGACGGGTTTTCTGGGCGAGGTGCTGGACCGATTTCGCGGGGGCGGCGGCTTCGGCAACGAAATAATGCTACCGATTAGCTTCCTGATCGCATCGCTGAACTCCCCGGTGTATCTGGCCGCCCCGGTGCAGGATGCAGAGATCGTGGACAAATTCCTCGACCAGTTGGACACCACGCTGGCCCAACTGGCTCGACAGCCGCAGCGGCACAACTGGGACTTGGGCTATGACTTCTACCGGGTCCCGCTGGAGGGCCCGCTTAAGGACGCTGACAAGCGGATTCGCTGTTACAACATGAGCTTCGGCCCGGTGAAGTTGCGGATGTTCTTCGCACGGATCGGCGACGGGCTGTACGTGGCCAGTAAGCGGTTCATCCTGGAGGACCTGGCCGCGATGCAACAGGCGAAAGCGAAAAACGCCGACAACGGACCTACCGCCCATGCGATGGTCCGCATCCGGCCGGAGCACTGGAACCAGGTGCTGCCGACGTTCCGGCTCGGTTGGGCCGAAAGCGCCCGGGTGACGTGCCTCGACAACCTGGGCCCGCTGTCGAACGTCGCCCGGGCAATGCGTGCTTCCGGCGACGGCAAGCTCACCGCAAACCAGGTCCTCCGCCAGGCCGAACTGCTGTACGCAACCCGATGCTTCTGCCCCGGCGGCGGCCGTTACGTGCTTTCACCCGACCGGACGCACGTCACGTGCAGCGTGCACGGCACGGCGACCGCGCCGCGGCAACCAGCCGCCCCGCCCGCAGGCAGCCCTATGGGCCGGTTAATGAAGGGCTTCGGCGGCCTCACTGCCGAGTTGACCTTCCTTGAAGATGGCTTGCACGCGGTGGTTACGGTAGACCGACTTTCAGTCAATACTGCCGTGTCGTCTGAGTCCCGCGCAGATGATGTGCCGAAGCTCAAGACAATTGAAAACATCATCAAGAGCATAAAAGTTCTGAAAACTGGAGAGACTCCCCAACCAACAGACTCATTCGACCCCAATTCAGAATGGTGGATGAAAGGTGACAAAGCATGTCCTGAAGGCACAGTGCTTAAAGGAGCACCTCCTCCAAAAAATCTCAACAAGAATGAATGGACTCTTGGCTTAGAAGCGGCTTATCACGTGTGGTGTGAGAAGCCGGATGGAACAAAGCATGGACGCTGGACTGCATGGCTCGCCAACGGCAGGAAGTCTTGCGAGGGTGAGCACCGAAATGGTCAAAGCTGCGGCCGTTGGACGTGGTGGGACCGAAACGGCAAGATTAGCGCGATCAAGGAGTACAATGATGAGGGCATCATTAAGTCTGTCAAGTACAATGAAGATGGTACCTTATTGTCCCAAACGTTGTTTGGTGAAGGAAGCCATAAACGAAAGCTTCAAGAGTATAATCATGGCAAGCTCGTTAAGACTACAGAATTCGAAAAGGGCAAACCATTGATTAAGCGTGTGGGAGATATGACTGTATATCAAGGGCAAGACTATATCAAATCAATAACTTTCTATGGCAAAGATGGTAAAATCACAAAGGTAGAGGTGTACCAGCAAGGTAAGTTTCTCAAGACTACCGGAATTGACCGCTAGTCCCGTAGTCCCGTAGGTTATGCTTCAGCATATCGTTAATGATTGTCGACACGACGTGGCGGCC
>JAUWHT010000059.1 GCA_030605745.1 Pirellulales bacterium
TGCTGGCGTACATCCAGTATCCGGCTCATGTCAGCGACCTGCAGCGAGAGGACTGGGCCGAACAACGAGAAAATGTTCTAACATCAGTATTAGACCGCTATAAACCCAAGAAATCCTTGCCAACATCGTGAGGCACTACCCAGAAGAGGGCTTTTCATTATTCTCCCTCCGTCCTTTTTTCTTTGTGCGAAAATTGCATGACTGCACGAACCTTACAACTGGCGGGTCGGCTCGCGCCGCCTAAGCTGACACGGCCAAACCACCAGACTACCATCTTAACACGGCGGTGGAAGCGTTATCCAGCGCTAATTTGTGGACTATCCGCTTATTTTTGTGGACTTTTTGTCACCCCCGGCTGCCTCCCGCTGGACGGATAAGCTACACTCAGGGGATAGAAAGGGCATAGAGTTCAGGGTTCAGGATTTTGGTGTGAAATTGAATACGATTGGAGGCGAAGTTCTGAACCCTGAACTCATGACAGGTTTCCCATGGCGGTGATGAAACATGTGGCGCTGCTGATTGAGACGTCCCGGGCGTATGGGCGGGGGTTGGTGCGCGGTGTGGCCCGATACAACGGTGAGCGCGGGGGCTGGTCGGTCTATTTTCAGCCGCACGGGCTGGACGATCCGCCGCCGCCGTGGCTGAAGGACTGGAAGGGGGACGGGATACTCGCCCGGGTCAGCAACCGCCGGATAGCCGACGCGGTGTTTCAGACCGGTGCACCGGTGGTCGATCTGCGGGGGATCATGACCGACCTGGGCCTGCCGTTTATCGGCGTGGACAACCGTATGGTGGCGCAATTGGCGGCCGGGCACCTGATAGAGCGGGGCCTGAAAACGTTCGGGTTCTGTGGACTGCCGCGCGGTGCTCACCCGCATATGGACGAGCGGTGCGATTACTTCGGCCAGGTGCTGGAAGAGGCCGGGTTCGAGTGCCGGCCTGATGACGTGCAATGATGATCGGGGCTTGCAGGTGCTGGACGCATGCCGCCGGGCCCAGGTGATGGTGCCCGACGAGGTGGCCGTGATCAGCGTGGACAACGACGACTACCTGTGCGGGCTGTCGATTCCGCCGCTTACCAGCATTGACGTTCTCCCCCAGCGGATCGGCTATGAAGCGGCCGCCTTGTTCAGGGAGTCGCAGTACCTATCGCGGGCGTTCCGCCGAGTCACCGGCCAGACGCCCGGCCAGTATCGTAAACAAGCGCGGAGGTAGCGGGGTCAGTGGTCAGTGGTCAGAAAGCTGATAGCTGACTGCTGACTTGTCCAATCCCCTGCTGACCAGCGTTGTGGTCAATTCCGAGCAGATGCCGGCTATTGGCGTAGGACGGCACTGGCGAGGCACGACAACCGGCCGCAGCCAAGCCCCTCGGGGAATCTGGGATTTGATTAGGAAAAGTAGGGGAATGGGGCCCACGGCGGTTGAAGTGGACCCCAAGAACTGGACCACCGGTGAAGAGAGAGTAGGGTTCTGAAATCCCTAATAGGTAACGATCAGGTCGCACCCGAACATGAACTGGCTGGCGCGATCGCCCGAGTCGTAAGGTAGCGGATTAACCGTTCCGATAGCATCGTACCAGTCCCACCGCACCTCGGGCCGGAGGATGATGTTCTGCCGCGGTTTCCAGTTCAGCCCCAGGGTAACCTCGTAGAAATCGCCTGGGAAAAAAGCTCCAGCAGGCAGCACTCCATTCGGCGCCAGCGCGTTGGTGGGACGGATACCAGTCACGCGAGAACCTTGGTCGTCGCGGAACCACTCGAACCGCAGCCCGACGTCCCAGCGGTCGTTCAACTCATAGAACAAGTAGTTGTTCACGCCGTACCATTCTTCTTTGCCAACACGGGGCGCATTGTTCTGGCCGTAGTCGTGCTGGATCACCCAGGTGAGATAATCGGTCACGTGCGTGGTTCCCACGATGCTGTACATGGTCCTGTCGACGTCGACGCCTTGCTCGGTGGCGGTAATCGCAAAGGCAAGCTCGAACCGCTCGCTGGCACTGGTCCAGTTAACTCCACCGAGGAAACCGAGCGAGTCGTGGCCGTCGGTATCGTCGAACTGGTTCCAGCCGCGTTGCAGCCCGCCAATGATCCTCCATTGGTCGCTAAGATCATAGAAGCCAAGGATGCCGGTGTGGGTAAACGGCTCGCCGTACTGCTTGGCGTAAGCGTGCGAGTAGAAGAAGTTCTCCGGGGCGGGAACGACTTCATAGCCAATGATGGTGAAGAAGTGCCCTATCCGGATCGTCAAGTCGTTGTAGGCCACGTCCAGGTAGAACTGCGGCAAGGCCGCCTGATAGAACCGCTCTTCCTGGTCCCAATTGGCTTCCAGGCCGTCGGTGCACTGGGTGAAGTAGGCGTCGGTGCCGTAGACGAAATCGACGTGACCGCCCCAGCCCCAGCCGTAGCCGCCGGTGTCGACCTGCCTGTCCAGGTAGAACCATTGCTGGTTCAACTGGCCCTCGCCGTCGCGGTCGTTGAAGGTAACCACGCCGTTGAATCGGTCGGCCGGATTGTTGGCCACCACGCTGATTCCAACCTCGGTCCAGCCACCCAGCGTGATCCCGCGTCGTGCCAGGAAGCAGGGTTGCGGCAAGGTCCAGGGTTCACAGCAACAGCGGCAGCAACGCCGGCAACGACCACGCGACCCGCCACACGCAGCATCACATACCGCCGTATCGTCGGGCTCGTCGGCTGCCGCCGTCGGCTGGTCGCTGGGTGACTCGCTCGGCTTTTCCTGCGGTGCAAACGACAAGTAATAATCGTAATCGTCGTTCTCATACGCCGTCTGCTGTACCGACAATGGCTGACAAATATCCTGTGCGGCCTTCTCGTCGGCTGTGGCGATGCCGGCTAACAAGATCCCCAGCACGCTGCCGGCAATCGCCAGATTCACGATCCTCATGACTGGCACTCCGCTTACTTTGGGGGAAATGGGGGAAGTCCTGACAGTCCTGCTATCGGACCGCCGAACGACCCTTATTAACCTTAAATGGCGCAAATTACGACCGAACAGAAAAACCGGGGGGCTGGGGCGAGAAACTGTGACGGCTGCGAAAACCCTGCACCCGGACGCAAAACGAGAACCGGAGGACCTGTTGTCCGATCTTGCTGAACAGCCTCAATCGGATGGATGTTTCCGATAATTCTCCATGGCCGAATGGCACTGTCATGCCGTAACTCTCATTGCTACCGTGAGTTGCGATTTTGGAGTTCTGCTTTGAGTTCGGTTCGTGGTTTTCTCATCAGGCGATAACGATGACGGCGACGTTTTATGACGCGAGGCTCTATTCGTCCCGGGCGGTCGGCGACTTCGCACGACGCGATGCGAGAAAGCAATGTTTGGCAATAGGTCAGACCGTCTTGCAGTCGACAGGTCGCGATCTGGGCGACGGCGGCCCGGCACGATGCTTCCTTGCCGTCGCGGAGCACTTGGGCGAGAAACGCCCAGAGCACGATCTTGGTGGAATAGATGGTGTTCATTCCGAACAGGTTGTCATGCTCGGAGAATACACGCTCGATACGTTCTGCCGAAAGAACATCGGCGAAAGGCAGGCCGTCCCGTGTGAGAAACGAGGCGACGATTCTCTGAAACCTGCGGTTGTCAACACGCCTGCCGGCTGCTATTCTGCACATGAAAAACCCTCCTTGGCTGAAATTGCATCCAAGCCAAGGAGGGCAATAAAACAATAGCCAAGGACGGCTCAAAAATCAAGAGTATCCCAAGCTTGCCGGCAGATTACAGGATCGCCCCGGCACGCGTCAAGGTGAAATATGCGCCCATCACAAAATCATAGCCACGACAGTGCCATTCGTACCTGTCACCTTTCTTCCCCGAGATTACAGGGACTCTGAAGTGCCAGCCTATACACCGGATGAATTTCTCAATACGATCAAGGCTTGCCCGGGCGGCCCGTTTAGTCATTGAATTCAATCGCCGCTGGTAGTGCTGACCATGAAAACCGACGAACTGCGCGAAAAATATCTGGCCTTTTTTGAGACCAAGGGCTGCGTGCGCCGGCCTAGCGATGTGCTGGTGCCACGGTGGGACCCTTCGGTGCTGTTTACGCCCGCTGGGATGAACCAGTTTAAGGACCATTTCCTGGGCCGCTGCAAGCTGGAGTTCACCCGGGCGACGACCTGCCAGAAGTGTCTGCGGACCGGCGATATCGACAACGTGGGCCGCACGGCTTACCACCATACGTTCTTCGAGATGCTGGGCAACTTCAGCTTCGGCGACTATTTCAAGCGCGAGGCGATCAACTGGGCCTGGGAGTTCTGTACCGATAAGAGGTGGCTCGGCATGGACCCCGACCGGCTTTCGGCCACGATCTATCTTGACGACGACGAGGCGGCCGATATCTGGCTAAACGACGTCAAGCTGCCGCCCGACCGGCTCGAACGAATCGGCGAGGACGAGAACTTCTGGCCGGCCAACGCACCCAGCCAGGGGCCCGACGGCGTGTGCGGACCGTGCAGCGAGATCTACTACCACACCGACTATGGCGAGGTGGAAATCTGGAACCTGGTGTTCACGCAGTTTAACCGCGTGGGCGATCCGCCGGGCAACCTGCGGCCGCTGCCGAGCAAGAACATCGACACCGGCATGGGCCTGGAGCGGACCGCCGCCGTGCTACAGGGCGTGGAAACCAACTTCCACATCGACATCCTCCGCCCGCTGGTCGAGGCCGCCGGCGAGGTCTGCTCGGTGGCCTACGATCCGCAGAGCGAAAACGCCCGCCGGCTGCGCCGTATCGCCGACCACCTGCGAGCATGCACATTTGCCATTCACGAAAACGTTTATCCCGGACCGAACAAGGAGAAATATGTCATCAAGCGGCTTCTGCGCCGGGCCGTGCTCGACGGGCACCAGTTGGGCCGCCACGAACCGTTCCTCTATCAGCTCGTCGGCAAGGTTGCCGAGTTGATGAAAAACCCCTACCCCGAGCTGACCGAGACCGTCGAGCGAGTTTCCCGGGTGATCGAAAAGGAGGAGGCCAATTTCTTCTCCAGCATCGACGCCGGGTTGGACCGCATCGAGCGGGTCTTCGCACAGATGAAGCAGCAAAGGCTAGGCGTAGTCTCCGGGAAGGAATCGGCCCAGATGTTCCAGACCTACGGCTTCCCGCCCGAGCTGTTCGAGACAATGGCCGCCGAGCATAACCTGGCCTTCGATTGGGACGGGTACTATCAAGAGATGAAAAGGCACGGCGAGATTTCCGGGCCGGCCGAGAGAGGCGCCCTTTTCAAGCACGACCCGCTGGAAGCTCTCAAAAAGGCGATGCACGGCAGCAAGTTCGTCGGCTACGAGACTATCGAGGTCGACGACGCCAAGGTCGTGGGTATCATCGTGGGCGATCAATTGTGCGATAAGGTCGATGAGCAGGTCGTCGACGAAGCGGACAGTCAGCGCCCAACGATCGTCGTGGTGCTCGACAAAACACCATTCTACGGCGCGATGGGCGGACAAGTGGGCGACGTGGGCGAGTTGGCCGGCGAAGGTTTCCGCTTCGACGTGACCGACGCGGCGGTCGACGGTGCGTTTACCCTTCACCGCGGACACCTTCGCGAGGGTGAGATCGCGCTGGGCTCGGTCGTCTCTGCCCGGGTCGACATCCGGCGGAGGCAGGGGATTCGCCGCGCCCACTCCGCAACGCACTTGCTACATTATGCGCTGCAAAAGCATCTCGGCGAGCACGCCCAGCAGCGAGGTTCCAAGGTGGACGATGATTTGCTGCGGTTCGATTTCACGAACCCTTCGGCGCTGAATATCGAGGAACTCAGTCGAATCGAGACCGAGGTGAACGCCAAGATTCTCGACGGGGTGCCGATCCGCTGTGAAAACCTGCCGCTGGCCGAGGCACGCAAGGCCGGGGCCATGATGCTCTTCGGCGAGAAGTATCCCGACGTGGTGCGGATGGTATCGATGGGTAACTTCAGCAAGGAACTTTGCGGCGGGACACATCTGGACAACACCGCGCAGGTTGGAATGCTGAAGATCGTCGGCGAGGAGAGTGTGGCGGCCGGCACCCGGCGGATAACGGCCCTGACCGGCACCGCCGCCCTGGAAGATGTCCGCCGCAAGGATACCGCGCTCGCCCGGGCGGCAGCCGTGTTGAAAGTGCCGGCCGGGGAGGTTGATGATCGGATAGAGGCGCTGCTGAAGGAGGTCCGCCAATTGAAAAAGCAACTGGCCGCCGGAGCGAAGGGCGTAGGCGTCTCGGCCGAAGGACTGCTTGCCGAAGCCGCCGAAGTCGGCGGTACGAAGATCATCGTGGCCGAGGTTCCCGACGCAGGTCCACCGATGATGCGGCAGTTGATCGACCAACTCCGCCGCAAGGCCGCTCCAGTGGCAGTGATGCTGGGCAGCCGCCAGGAAGAAGAGGGAAAGGTGCTATTGGTCGCCGGCATAAGCCGCGACCTGGTAGAAAAGGGCCTCGACGCGGTCGCCTGGATACGCACCGCCGCAAAGCAAGTCGACGGCAGCGGCGGCGGACGCCCCGACATGGCCCAAGCCGGCGGAAAGAACCCCGAAAGGCTCCCTGAAGCCCTCCAAACGGCCCGGGCGGTAGTCAAAGAAATGTTATAGCCGCAACTGCCTACTCCCTTAGTTCAAGTTTTGCACATATTTCAACCGTTTTCGAGGCGGTTGCTCGGCGTTTTTGTTGGTCGGTTCAGCGGGCTGGACTCGCCGTCGACCCCTTGGGGCCGACGCGCGGCGCTCTCAGCCCGCCAAGCTGAGAAA
>JAUWHT010000151.1 GCA_030605745.1 Pirellulales bacterium
TACATCCAGTATCCGGCTCATGTCAGCGACCTGCAGCGAGAGGACTGGGCCGAACAACGAGAAAATGTTCTAACATCAGTATTAGACCGCTATAAACCCAAGAAATCCTTGCCAACATCGTGAGGCACTACCCAATTTTCAATTTGCAATTACATTACTATGCAAGAAGTCGCTTTAGTTTTCCTCTGGCACCAGCACCAGCCGTACTACCCAGACGACGTCGCCGGGGAGACCCTCATGCCGTGGGTCCGCCTGCACGGAACCAAGGACTATTGGGGGATGGCCGCGTTGTTGAAAGAGGTGCCCGAGTTGCACGCTACCATCAACCTGGTGCCCAGTCTGTTGAGTCAGTTGTTAGCCTATACTGAGTCGGGGCACGAGGATGCGCATCTGCGGATCTCGCGGCTCCCGGCGGACGGGCTGTCCGAGGAGGACATGTACTACCTGCTGGACAATTTCTTCATGGTCCATCCCGAGCGGATGATCCAGCCCTTCTGCCGCTATTATGAACTGTACAAGAAGCGTGGGCTATCGATCGACTCGGCGGATCGGGCCAAGAAGCGGTTCAACAAGCGGGACATCCGCGACTTGCAGTGTTGGTCGAACCTGGTGTGGATTCATCCGTTGGCCTTCGAGCAGGACGGGGAGTTGGCCGAGTTCCGCAAGAAGGGCCGGCATTGGACCGAGAAGGAAAAGCAGTGGCTGCTGGACAAACAGATGGAGCTGCTCGGCAAGGTGATTCCGCTGCATCGCCAGTTGCAGGAGCAGGGCCAGGTTGAACTGACCACCTCGCCCTTCTATCACCCCATCCTGCCGCTGTTGTGGGACAAGCGCCAAGCGCGCCGGACGATGCCCGACGTGTTGCTGCCGAAGTACCTCGGCGGTTATCCGGAGGACGTCTGCGAGCAGGTTGGCCGGGCGGTCGAATTCCACAGGAAGCTCTTTGGTCAGAGCCCGCGTGGGATGTGGCCTTCGGAAGGCTCGGTCTGCCAGGGGATCATCCCGACGATTGCCGAAGCTGGTATCCGGTGGATCGCCGCCGACGAGGAGATCCTTTCCTGTTCGACCAACGGTTGGGTCTCGCGCGACGCCAACGGATTCTTGCGCAACCCTGAGATGCTTTACCGGCCGTGGCGGATCGAGGAGCAGGGAAAGCAGTTACAGATCATCTTCCGCGACCACGCGATAAGCGACCAGATTGGGTTCCACTACCAACGCTATCCGGCCGAGAAGGCAGTGGATGATTTCTTCGGCAAGATCGAAGGCATCGGCGATGCCACGGGCGGGAACGCCGGCCACCGGCCGACGCTGGCCAGCATCATCCTCGACGGTGAGAACTGCTGGGAGTATTATCCCAACGGCGGTGTCGATTTTCTTCGCACCCTTTACCGCCAGGTGGCCGAGCATCCCAAGATCAAGCCGGTGAGGGTTTGCGACTATCTGGAACAATACCCTGCAACCGACAAGCTGGGCCGGCTGTTCCCCGGTAGCTGGATCCGGCACAACTTCGGCATCTGGATAGGCCACGCCGAGTGCAACCGTGCGTGGGACGCACTGCATCAAACCCGCCAGTTCCTCGTCAAACTTGCCCAGCAAAACTCCAAACCCGACGAACAACTTGCCG
Organism: Pirellulales bacterium; assembly: GCA_030605745.1. Lineage (GTDB taxonomy): Bacteria > Planctomycetota > Planctomycetia > Pirellulales > Thermoguttaceae > JAUWHT01. The sequence continues at coordinate 1,625 of JAUWHT010000151.1, forward strand.
AGGCCTGGGAAGAACTCTACATCGCCGAAGGCAGCGATTGGTTCTGGTGGTTCGGCGACGATCATTCGAGCGCCCAGGACGGGCTGTTCGACCGGCTGTTCCGCAAACACCTGCAAAACGTCTACCTGGTGCTGGATGAGCAGCCGCCGGTCGAGCTGGCCAAACCCATCAGCCGCGGACGCCGTCACGGCGGGCTGCACTCCGATCCGACCGGATTGTTGAACGTCAAGGTGGACGGCCGGCGCACATACTTCGAGTGGATGGGCGCCGGCCACTACGTCAACCAGGCCGGCCGGGGAACCATGGCCATGGCCGCCGAACGACTGATTTGCGACCTCTACTTCGGCTTCGACCTCGAGCGGCTGTTTTTGCGACTGGACGCCCGCGGCGGACCGTTTCGAGAACAATTGGCCGAGGTCGATAAATTGCGAGTGGTGTTCCTCCAGCCGGAAGGGTTCGAGCTGTTGGTCTCTCATCCGGTACGGAAGGAACCAGAATTGCAACTGCACCACAACGGTGTCGCGGTGGCCGAGTCGGGTAGCAAGGCCGCGGCCGACTTGCTCTTCGAGCTGGCCATCCCCTTCCGCAGCCTGGCACTCTCGACCGACGATCCTGTACAATTTTGCATCGAGTTGCTCTGCGACGAACAATCACTCGAGCGAATCCCCTGCGAAGGAGCGATCGAAACCACGGTGCCGTCGCCTGACTACGAACTGATCATGTGGCAAGCGTGAAGGAAAAAGGGGAAGTATGAATGATGAAGTATGAATGATGGATTGGGCGCGGAATACACTTCGTTTAGCGGTTGCCGGCACGGCGGCCCACCGCCTACCGTATAAGGTGGCAATGAATTGCCACCCCCTCACCACTGACTACTAACCACTGACCACTCTCCACTCTCCACTCTCCACTACTTCCCATGCCAGAGCTACGCAAAGATCCGATCGTCGGCCGTTGGGTGATTATTGCCACCAGCCGGGCGAAACGACCGCACGACTTCTATTCGTCTCCGACGCGGCAGAAGGACCGGTTCTGCCCGTTCTGCGAAGGGAACGAGGATAAGACCCCCGACGAAATTGTCGCCTACCGTGAACCCGGGTCGCAGCCCAACTGTAAAGGCTGGCGGGTGCGTGTGATCCCCAACAAGTTCCCTGCACTGGAGATCGAGGGAGAACTGAACAAGCGGGGCGAGGGAATCTACGACATGATGCAGGGCGTGGGTGCCCACGAAGTAATCATCGAGTCGCCCCGGCACCTACTGAGTACCTCCGAACTGTCCGAAGAGCAACTCCGCGAGGTGCTTTGGGTCTACCGCGACCGGCTGGTCGACCTGAAGAAGGACCCCCGGCTGGTTTATGGGATGATTTTCAAGAACGTGGGGCCGGCCGCCGGGGCCTCGCTGGAACACACCCACAGTCAACTGATTGTCACCCCGATCGTACCGATCAGCGTGTGGGAAGAGATGACCGGCTCGCTGGAGTTCTACAATTATCGCGGCCGGTGCGTGTATTGCGACATGATCCAGCAGGAACTGGCCACCGAGAAGCGGATCGTGCTCGATACACCCGGCTTCCTGGCCCTGTGTCCTTTTGCCAGCCGGTTCCCCTTCGAGACCTGGATCGTGCCCAAGATCCATGCCAGCCACTACGAGAACATCCAGAAAAACGAGGTGGACGAGTTATCGGGCGTGATTCGCCAGGTGATTGCCAAAGTGGAGGCGGCCCTTGACCAGCCGGCCTACAACTACATCATCCACACAGCCCCCTTTGACACCCAGGAACTGGCGCACTATCATTGGCATATAGAGATTATTCCGAGTTTGACGAAGACGGCTGGTTTTGAATGGGGTACCGGTTTTTACATTAACCCCGTTCCGCCGGAGCAAGCCGCCGCGTTCTTGCGGGAAATTGAGGTCGAACCTCGGGTGCTGGAAGATATTCCATCCAGAGAAGCTGGATAAAATAGGGCGTAGTTGCCGATTAAGGAGTTGGCGTTAGTTTAGTTCCGCTTGTAGGAGGCGACTCCCGTCGCCGATTGCAACCAACTCGGTCCGATCGGCGACTGGAGTCGCCTTCTACAGTTGTCAGTTCCCAGCGTTTGTTCTGATAACTGATGACTGACAACTTACAGCGTTGCCTTACCATGCCTCAGCCCATCCGACTGATTCTGGCCCTGCACAATCATCAGCCGGTTGGCAATCTTGAGCACGTTATCGAGGAAGCCTACCAGGACAGCTACCGGCCGTTTCTCGATCTCTTCAGCCGCTACGAGTCGTTGAAGATCGCCCTGCACACCAGCGGCGCGCTGATGGAATGGCTCGACGCGAGGCATCCCGATTATGTCGACCGGCTGGCCGAATTGGCGGCCGCCGGGCGGATCGAGATTCTCGGCGGGGTCTTCTACGAGCCTATCCTGGCCATGATCCCCAGGCGAGACCGCATCGGGCAAATCTGCAGTTACACACGATGGCTGCAAGACCGCCTCGGCGCCACGATCCGCGGAATGTGGGTCCCCGAACGGGTCTGGGAACAATCGCTGGCCAGCGATCTGGCCGACGCCCGCATCGAGTACACGGTGTTGGACGACTTCCACTTCAAGAATGCCGGACTGACCGATGCACAACTGCTCGGCCACCTGGTAACCGAGGATGAGGGCCGCGTGCTGTCGGTCTTTCCCGGCAGCGAACGGCTGCGCTACCTGATCCCCTTCGGCTCACCCCAACAGACGATCGACCACCTGGCCGCAATGGCCGAGCAGCACCCGGGGGCGATCGCCGTTTTCGGCGACGACGGCGAGAAGTTCGGCACCTGGCCCGAGACTAAAAAACACGTCTACGACGACGGATGGCTCGAGCGGTTCTTCGACGCCTTGGTGGAAAATCAGGACTGGGTGCAGGTTACCACGCTGGCCGAGTCGGTGGACAACGTGCCGCCGGTGGGCAAGATATTTCTGCCCGACAGCAGCTATCGCGAGATGACCGAATGGGCACTGCCGGCCGAGAAGTTGGTCGAGTACGAACGGATCGCCGACGAGCTGAAGCAAAACGCCCATTGGCCCGCCCTGCGACCTTTTGTCCGCGGCGGCTTCTGGCGGAACTTTCAGGTCAAGTACCCCGAAGCCGGTGAAATGTACGCGCGGATGATGATGGTCAGCCGCCGGCTGGAAGAGGCCGTCCACGCAAGCATCAGCGGCGACAGGATCGACAGCAGTCTGCTCGATCAAGCCCGAACGGAACTCTATAAGGGTCAGTGCAACTGTGCCTACTGGCACGGCGCATTCGGCGGGGTTTATCTGCCGCATTTGCGTAACGCCGTTTACCGGCACCTGATCGCCGCCGACAATCTGCTGGATCGCGCGGCCGGTCGCGGGGAAACGTGGATCGAGGCGGTCGCCGACGACTTCAACTTTGACGCACGGCACGAAGTACAACTGGCCAACGACCAACTCCTGGCCCTAATCACCCCTAACAACGGCGGACAACTCGTCGAACTCGATGTCCGAAAAATCCGCCATAACCTGCTGGCCACTTTGGCCCGACGCCCGGAAGCTTATCACCGAAGGATCCTCGACGGAACACAACAGCCGAACGGCGAGTGCGCCAGCATCCACGATCGAGTGGTACTCAAGCAGGAGGACCTCGCCCAGCGGATTCAGTATGACGACCATCCGCGCAAGGCTCTTTTGGACCTATTCTACGACAACGACGTGACACTCGAAGCGGTGGCCTCGGGCGAAGCCGCCGTCGGGGGTGATTTCGTCGATGGACGTTACGAGGCCCGAGTGCGACGTAACCCAACGCGGATCCAGGTCCAACTGTCCCGCCAGGGCAACGCCTATGGCGTGCCGCTGCGGATTACCAAGGGCCTCACCTTGGACGCCGGCAACTCTACGCTTCAAATCGCCTACCTGCTGGAAGGTCTGCCGCCGGACCGGCCGCTGCACTTCGCCGTGGAGTTCAATTTCGCCGGCATGCCATCTGGGGTCGACGACCGCTACTTCTACAACACCGACGGCAATCACCTGGGTGAACTTGGCTCTCGCTTAGAGCTAAGCGACGTGCTTTCCTTGGGCCTGAAGGACGAGTGGCTGGGGATCGACGTCAATCTAAAGGCGTCGCGACCGACGCACTTCTGGACCTTCCCCGTCGAGACGGTCAGCCAGTCGGAGAGCGGATTCGAATTGATCCACCAATCGACGGCGGTGCTGCCCCACTGGTTCGTCGAGCCCGACGCCGACGGCCGGTGGCGCGTGACCATGCAAATGGCCATCGACACCAGCCGCGCCGAGAACCACGTCGAGAACAAACTCGTCGCAGCCGCCACGTAGGTCGATCACACGACCGCTTCAACCCCGACCAGTTGTGCATTTCCCAGGTCGGGCATGGGCGCTTGTTCCAGCGGGCCGGCTGCGCCGCGTCGGCTGCCGGGATAGAACAGTTCGACGGCCGCGTGGAATTGCCTCAACTCGGGGCCGTTTTCCATCCGGTCCAACTCGCTCTGGACCTTGTCGCGCAGCTCGTAGACCTGGTGGCGCCCGGCGGGCCAACGCACGCCCATGATGTCGTTGATCTCGTTGAGCAACTGGTAGACTCGCGCCCGGGTCAAGCCTATCTTCGACACCGCGAAATCGTATGTCCTTACAGGCAAGGCAGTTAGGTCGTCACGTATTGTCTTTGGCACTACGCTGCCCCTTGATTGGGTGGGTTTTCTGTTCGTGGTCAGGGTCTTCGAACCGAACGATG
>JAUWHT010000270.1 GCA_030605745.1 Pirellulales bacterium
TTTCTCAGCTTGGCGGGCTGAGAGCGCCGCGCGTCGGCCCCAAGGGGTCGACGGCGAGTCCAGCCCGCTGAACCGACCAACAAAAACGCCGAGCAACCGCCTCGAAAACGGTTGAAATATGTGCAAAACTTGAACTAAGCGTGCTGTAAAAGCGATTCCACGTGTTGCTCGATTGCCTGGCGGATGTTGCGCTTGTCGGCCTCGATCGTTTTGCCGTTGCTGAAGCAACCGGGAAGCGTCGGGCTGTAGGCATAATAGCCCTCATCCTCGGTTTCCTTCTCGATGACAATCTGAAACGAGTAAAATTTCATGGATTTCTCCCATGCAAAGCGGGTCAATGCCCGTTGCCGATCAGTTCGAGGCAGATTTCGCGCACCCGGGCCGGGTTGACGTTCGGGTTCTTCTTTTTGGCCTGGCCGATCAATGCGCCGACCGCCTTCTGCCTGCCTTGCTTCACCTGGGCCACGACCTTGGGACTGGCCTCGATCAACTCGCGGCACAGGTCTTGCAGCGCCGAGTCGTCGACCTGCTCAATGCCCATGTCCTTAATGACTTCTTCGGCCGATTTACCCGAGGTGATCATTTCAGCCAGCACCTCGCGGCCGCGACTAGTAGTAATCTTACCAGCGCGGACCATATCGAGCAACCGGGCCAATGCCGTTGCCGGCGCGGGGAACTCTGCGATCTCGATCTGCTGCTCGCCCAGGGTGCGCAACACGTCCTGCTGGACCCAGTTGCTGGCCAGCTTTCCGTCGCCGCAGCCCTCGGCCAATTCAATATAATAGTCTACCAGATTGCGGCCTTGGTTGACCAGCACGTCGGCGTCGTACGGCGTGATGCCGTAGCTCTCTTGCAGCCGCGAGCGCAGTGCGGCGGGCAACTCGCCCAAGGACCGGCGGATCCGCTCGACCTGCTCCTCGGTGGTGGTGACCGGCACCAAGTCGGGTTCGGGGAAGTAGCGGTAGTCGCTGGATTCCTCCTTCGAGCGTTGCGGCCGGGTAGTCTGGGATGCTTCGTCCCAGCCGCGTGTCTGCTTGGGCACGTCGCCCAGCTTCTGCCCCGTCTGTTGCCACAGTTCGTACTGCCGCCGGACCTCGCACTCCAATGCCCGCTCAACCGCCCGAAAGCTGTTCATGTTCTTCACTTCGACAATCGGCGTAGCGACCGTGCCCTCGGGCGTGTCGATATGCAGATTGATGTTGGCGTCTACCCGCAGGCTGCCTTCCTGCATGTTACAGTCGGACACACCCAGGTAGTTCAACAGCAGTTTCAGCTCGGTTAGATAAGCCTTGGCCTCGGCGGGAGACCGCATGTCAGGCTGGCTGACGATCTCCAGCAGCGGGGTGCCGCAGCGATTCAGGTCGATGCGGCTGTCGGCCACCCCCGCCGCCTCGTCGTGCATGCTCTTGCCGGCGTCCTCTTCCAGGTGGGCACGGATGATGCCGATCCGCTTAGGCTCGAACCGCCCCTTCGGATCGCTGATCGGCAGGTAGCCATCTTGGCTCAAAGGCAGGTCGAACTGGCTGATTTGGTACCCCTTGGGCAGGTCGGGGTAGTAGTAGTTTTTGCGGTCCCACTTGGTAAATCGCGGGATCTCGCAGTTCAGTGCCACGGCTGTCTTCAGGGCCAACTCGAACGCCCGGCGGTTCATCACCGGCAGTGCGCCCGGCATCCCGATACACACCGGACAGGTCTGCGTGTTCGGCGGTGCTCCGAACGCGGTAGAGCACCCGCAAAACATCTTGCTGCGGGTGTCCAACTGCACGTGCACTTCCAGGCCGATGATGATGGTGTAGGGTTCGCTCACGGCAGATTCAAAACATATCGATCATTTGCTCACCGCCGTGGTCTGGATTACCGGTCAGTTTTTGGCCCGCCGGGTCGACCACAAAATCGAGAGCTTCCAGCGGAATCTGACCGATCAGTACGGGGCAATCGTCGGGCAGCTCAACGACTTCAACAACGCAATCGCGGCCCTGTACCGTCAATCGCACCGCTTCATAGATTCCGAATGCAATTGTTCCCGCGCTGGTTCGGGCGGTCCGGGTGCGACGGCGTCTGAGCCCCAACTGCTCGACCAGCCTTCGCGGCATCGAGAGCATTGTAGCGCCGGTATCGACCAGGGCGTCCGTCACCTCAACCGATCGAATTTGCTCAGCGGGCAGAGTCTGTTTTTCCGCCTCGTAGATATCTTGCAGGCTTTCAATCCGAGTGGGGACGATGACCTTGCCCATCGTAATAATCTCCATGGGATGTCTCCTTTACTTCAATCATACTTCAATCATAATTCCAGCCGTTTCATACGTCAATTAGCCGCCTGTTGGAACATATCCCGCTTGTACAAACAGTTACAACACCTGATCTCTATCTCCTCGCCCCTAACCCCTCGCCACTAACCCCTCGCCCCTCGCCTCTATCTCCTAACCGATACTCCTTAATCTTCCGATACAGCGTTCTCTCGCCGATCCCCAACATCCTGGCCGCATCTTCTCGATTGCTGCTGGTGACGCGCAACGTCTCGGCGATGAACAACCGTTCTATTTCTTCCAGCGGCTTTCCGACCAAGGTGGCCAGCAAGGCGGTGGAGGGCTCTCCGGTCGGTTCGGCCGGGTCGGCCAGTTCCTCGGGCAGGTCGTCTGCGTCCAGCAGACCGTCGTAGTCGACCACTACCATGCTCTCAACCACGTTGCGGAGTTGCCGCACGTTGCCGGGCCAGTCATAGGCCAGCAATTTTTGGCGGGCCGCCAGCGACATCCCCTTGATCTGTTTCTCGTGCTGCCGGGTAAACTGCCGCATGAAGTAGTCGATCAAAATCGGTATGTCCTGGCTGCGCTCGACCAGCGTCGGCAGCCGGATGGTCACCACCTTCAGGCGATGATACAGGTCGCTGCGGAAGCTGCCTGCCGTGATCGCGTCTTCCAGGTTCTGGTTGGTGGCCGAGAGGATTCGCACGTTGACCTTTACCGGATTGTTGGACCCCACGCGGGTGATCTCGCCGTTTTCCAATACCCGCAGCAGCTTGATCTGCGTGGCCGCCGGCATGTCGCCGACCTCGTCGAGGAACATCGTGCCGCCGTGGGCGTACTCGAACTTGCCCACCCGATCGGTCGAGGCATCGGTGAACGCACCCTTAACGTGGCCGAACAGTTCGCTTTCCAGGATGTTTTCGCTTAGCGCGGCGCAGTTGAGCGCTACGAAGGGCTTGTTTTTCCGGGGACTGTTCTGGTGGATGGCCTGTGCAACCAGCTCTTTGCCGGTACCCGTCTCGCCCTGAATCAGCACGCTGGCGTTTGTCGGGGCGATGCGCCTGAGCCGCTCGATCACACCGCGCATCTGGGGGCTATCGCCGATGACGCCCTCGAAGCCGAACTTCTCGTCCAATCGCCGCTTCAGTTCGATGTTCGCCCGCCGCAGCCGGGAACTCTCGGCCGCCTTCTCGGTGATCGCCCGAAGCTGGTTGATGTCCAGCGGCTTGAGCAGGTAGTTGAAAGCCCCCCGCTGCATGGCCTCGACGGCCGAGGGGATCGTGCCGTGGCCGGTCATCAGGATCACCTCAGCATCGGGCAACTCGTTTTTCGCCCGGGCGAGGATCCCCAACCCGTCGACGTCGCTCATCACCAGATCGGTAATCACAACGTCGAAGGCCGACTGCTCGATCATCTCGGCCCCCTGGGCGCCGGAAGTGGCCACCCGGCACTGGAATCCCACCCGATCCAGACTCTCAGCCACGGTCTCGGCGTGTGCCTGGTCGTTGTCGACGATCAGCACGTCTATGGGGGGGTAATCGGAAGTGTTCGATGCGGAGCCGCTCATTCCGGTGATGATACCGTATAGGTCGATTCGCGGCTAGGACCCGACGGTGTCCATAGGGCGCCTCCTGGCCAGACCAGTCTTAGACTGGTCTAGTACGGACCCACCCGCAGGTCAAGCCGAGTCGAACGTGGGAAGGAGGTATGAACTGATGACCACCATCGTCTACGATAATAATCCTTTGGACAAGCGATTGAAGACCGCGTGGGGGTTCGCCTGCGTGATTGAAGGACTCTCCGAAACGATTCTTTTCGACACCGGGGGCGAAGGCAAGCTGGGTGTTCAGCAGGTGGCCCCATGCCACTGCTCCGACGAGAGAACTCGCGAATTGATGGAGAACGCTTTTCGTGAAGAATACATCAACTCGATATAGGTCCGGTAATCGTCGTTCCCGAAGAACGTCTCCTGACAACGATTCCCGCGCTGCGTGATATGGTGCGGGTAGCCTGGAACCACCACTCTCGCCAGTCTTGCCATGCCACCATTATGCCGACAACCCGAAAGGCGTCAAGGGCGTCAAGAGAAATCAGCATTGTGTCCCTGGAATTCCTGTGATATAAACGCAGAAGAAGAGGAAGTCCGACAAGTGGGGGTAAATAGGAAGAAGAGTTGGCTAGACATCCCAACAAAGAGATCGAAACGGCATTGAAGTATGCCGAAAACAAGGGCTGGTCGGTCATTGAATCGGCGAGAGGGCACTGCTGGGGCGTAATCAGGTGTCCGCACGGTCGGGGTGGATGTCAGAAGTCGATTTGGTCAACTCCACGA
>JAUWHT010000381.1 GCA_030605745.1 Pirellulales bacterium
GCCTGCCTGGTTGGGCTGGGCTCGACGTACAATAACCTGGGCGAGGCAAAAGAGCGGTACTATGTCCAATGCCGGATGGCCGACTTCTCGATCGAGCTGAAGAAGGTTCCCTTGGCCGAGTTGGAGCCCGTGGCAAAGTTACCCGGCGTGGCCGAGATCCGTCCCCGCATCCAGTTCTATGCCACGGTGAACCTACAGGACGTCACCAAGCCGCTCAACGGCACGGTGCTCTCGCTGCCGGATCGCCGGGAGCCGATCATCAACGACATTGTGCTGAAGCGCGGCAGCTACTTCACCGACCGCCGCGAGAACGAGGTGATCGTCAACGAGGCCTTCGCCGAGTACAACAAGCTCAAGCCGGGCCAGTGGATCGAGTGGGTGTTGAACAACCGCCTGCAGGAACTGTTCATCGTGGGCACGGCCATCTCCAGCGAGTTCGTCTACCTGTTGGGGCCCGGGGCGATCGTGCCCGACCCGGAGCATTTCGGCGTCTTCTATCTCAAGCAGACCTATGCCGAGGACGTGTTCGACTTCGATGGTGCGGCCAATCAGGTTCTCGGACTTCATCAAAAAAGGCATCAAAAAAGGGGCCAGAACTATTTTTCCAGACCGACTGAATACCACTCGCTTCCAGGCGACGGAAAAATAGTTCTGACCCCTTTTTTGCGGCGGGCCGAGGACCTGCTCTCGCCGTACGGGGTGTTCTCCACCACGCCGCTGGCCGATCAGGCGTCGAACAGGTACCTCAGCCAGGAGATCGAGGGACTACGGGTTTTCGCCTTCTTCATGCCGGCCATCTTCCTCACCGTAGCCGCGCTGGTGCTCAACGTGCTGCTAACGCGACTGGCCGATCAGCAGCGGACCGTGGTCGGCACGCTCAAGGCCCTGGGCTACTCCGACCGGCAGGTCTTCGTGCATTTTCTGAAGTTCGCTCTGACGATCGGCATAGCCGGCGGCGCGCTCGGCTGCCTGCTCGGCTACTGGCTGGCTGAGGGCATGACCATCCAGTACCGCTGGTACTTCGAGTTTCCCGAGTTGAACAACCATTTCTACCCGGGCTTGCACGCGACCGGACTGCTGATTAGTGTCGCCTGCGCGGTGCTCGGCAGCTTGCACGGCACCCGGATGGTGCTGAAGCTCAGGCCGGCCGAGGCGATGCGGCCCAAGCCGCCGCGGCAAGGCGGGGCGGTGATGCTCGAACGTGTCGGCTGGCTCTGGGGCCGGCTCAGTTCCGGCTGGCGGATGGTCCTGCGAGGAGTCATTCGGAACCGGGTGCGGACCGCCGCCGGCGTGTTCGCCGCCGCAACAGGCGCCAGCCTGCTGGTCAGCGGATTCATGATGGCCCAGGCCACTGTCTACCTGATCGATTTCCAGTTCAAATGGATCCTTCGCAGCGACGTCGACCTGATGTTCAAAGACGAGCGCGGCCCAGAAGCCCTGCTGGAGGCGGCCAGGCTGCCGGGTGTCAATCGAGCCGAACCGCTGCTCTACGTCGGCTGTACCTTCCTGAACGGACCCTACCGCAAGAAAGGCTGCATCACCGGGCTGGCGCCGGACGCCCGATTGACCGTACCACGCGACTTGGACGCCCGACCCATCCGTGTCCCCTCGGCCGGACTGGCAATGAGCCGCAAACTGGCCGAACTGCTGCACCTTAAGCGCGGACAGATGGTCAGCTTCCGGACGGTCAAGGGACTCCGCCGAACATATCGGGTGCCCGTGCTGGAGATATCCGACAGTTACCTGGGCACATCGGTCTATACCGACATCCATTACCTCAGTCGGCTGATCGGCGAGGAGTTGGCCATAAGCGGTGTGCAACTGGAGACCGACCGGGACCCGGCCCACACCGCCGCATTGTTCCGCCGGCTCAAACAAATGCCCGCCCTGCAGGCGCTCAGTACGCGGGCCGACATGATCGAAAGCCTGAATGAAACCCTGATTGATGTCATGTGGGTGTTCATCGGGATGTTGGTGCTGTTTGCCGGCATTGTCTTCTTCGGAAGCATACTGAACTCCTCGCTGGTCAGCCTGGCCGAACGCCAGCGCGAAGTGGCCACGCTGCGCGTGCTCGGCTATGGGCCGTGGCAGATCGGCAGCCTGATGTTGCGCGAGAGCCTGATCGTTACGCTGCTGGGCACCGTGCTCGGGATGCCGGCAGGATACGGACTGAGTGTGCTCACGGCGATGGCCTACGACTCCGAGATGTTCCGCTTTCCGGTCATCTCCTCGCCGGGCACCTATATCTGGACGCTGGTCCTGGCCCTGCTGTTCGCCCTGATCGCCCACCTGGCCGTACAGCGAACCATCCACCGCACGGATTGGCTAGAAGCGCTCCAAGCGAAAGAATGAATTGCAAATTGAGAATTTAAAATTGCAAATTGGTGTAACATTTCAGCTACCTGAAGACTTCGTTGATTCTTGCGGTTGTAATAGCCGGGGGGCAACGCCCCGCGGTGATGCACCCGCGACGCGTTGCGCGAACGGCTATTACAGTAATATCGCATGACCACTAACCACTAAAACTTGTCATGAAAACCAAAACTTGGCTGATCCTCGGCGGCTTGATTGGCTGCGGACTTTTGATTTGGTTCGTTGCCGAGCGGTTCTCGTCCGGCATTCCGGTCCAGGCGGTCGCGGCCCGGATTGGGCCGATCCGCGAGTTCGTCGACGAGCGGGCAAAAACCCGGCTGCCGAAAACCTACCTGATCACTATGCCCCTCCACGGACGCATCGAGGCCATCCCGTTGACCGAGGGAATGACGGTGAAAAAGGGCCAGGTGGTTGCGCAGATCGTTCCCCGCGACCTGGAACTGGCCGTCGAGCAGGCCACCGCCGCGGTGGACCGACTGAAAGCCAGCATCCGCGAGAACGCCGACGTGCGGGTAGAAGAGACTGCCTACGAGCAGGCCGTGCAGTTTGTTAAGTCAATGGCCGCAACGGTCAAGGCGGCCGCGGCCAGAATGAAGTCGGGCAAGGCCAAGTTCGACTACGCCGAGAGGAACCTCGGTCGCACCCAACAACTGGCCGCCACCGGCGCACGGACCCAGGACGAACTGGAACGGGTAACGGTGCAAAAGGTAGAGGCCGGCGTCGATTATCAGCAGGACATACTGGTCCACGTGGCAATGCTCACCCTGGAGGCCGCCACCGACCTGATGCCCACCATGGTCCACCAATTCATCGACCGCAAGAAGCTCACTGAAGACGTGCTCGAAGAGCAGGAAGCCGAGGCCGAGGCCCGGCTCCAGCAGGTCCTACAAGATCAACAGCGCGGCACAATGAAAAGTCCCGTCACCGGCGTCGTGCTGGAGCGGTACATCAGCAACGAGCGGTACATGGCCGCCGGCACCCCGCTGCTGGAGATCGGACGCCTGGAAGACCTGGAGATCGAGGCCGATGTGCTCAGCCTCGACGTGGTCAAGGCGAAACGGGGCGACATGGTCGAGATCTATGGCCCCGCCATCGGACGGCCCGCTGCCCGGGGTACCGTCGAGCGAATCTACCCCGCGGGGTTCACCAAAATCAGTTCGCTGGGCGTCGAGCAGCAGCGGGTAAAGGTGATTATCCGCATCGACCCGGACGACCACCAGCGGTTGCTCAAGCAGCGCCGCTTGGGGGTGGGCTACCGCGTCCGCGTGCGGATATTCACGGCCGAAAAACCCAAGGCCCTGATCGTGCCCCGAAGCGCCCTGTTCCGCGCCGGCAACGGCAGTTGGCAACTCTACGCAATCCGAGGCGGCCGGGCAAAAATCCAGCAGGTCAAAGTCGGCCTGATCAACGACGAGCTGGCCGAGATAACCTCCGGCCTCTCAGCCGGCGAGCGAGTCGTCCTGGCCCCCGAAAGCAACCTCACCGACGGGGCGCGGGTGGAGAAGAGCAATACTGAATGCTGAATGATGAATTCGGCACAGTCGATCTAATCCTCACCCAAGTTTCAGGCACCCGGACCGCGGACCGGCTAGCTCGCTACAGTTAGCTGCCGCCGCACGTCGATCAACAATCATAGGAGGATCAAACCATGTGGCGTGCGTTCTTTCTAGCGATCGGTGTTTCGGTGTTCATCCTTGGAGTAGAATGTTTGGGGGTGGAGCAAATCAACTTGCACAAGCGTGATGCCCCGCCGCCGGTCTCGCCGTGGGACCCTGGGGTGAATGAGGGCCCGCAGATAACGCTCACCCCGCCCCGTTGGGCACCCTGGAGCCTGATGGGCTCCGGGGCAGTAGTCTGCCTCTACTCGTTCACCATCCCCCGCCGGATCAAGGGCGAATAGCGAAGCACGCCAAACCAGCCAGACCCGCTTAGTTCAAGTTTTGCACATATTTCAACCGTTTTCGAGGCGGTTGCTCGGCGTTTTTGTTGGTCGGTTCAGCGGGCTGGACTCGCCGTCGACCCCTTGGGGCCGACGCGCGGCGCTCTCAGCCCGCCAAGCTGAGAAA
>JAUWHT010000382.1 GCA_030605745.1 Pirellulales bacterium
GGGGTTTTATGAATTGTTGGTGTTTATGGACGTATGCTTCACCGGCCCAACAATTCCCATAGACCGCTGTGGACGGTCGCAAATTACTGCCCAATACCAACTTGCGGCGACTGACCATCGGCAATTCGCCTTTGCCGAAACGTCTGTCAAGACGAATCTTATACTGTCAAGCAACGCGGTAACTCGCGGCGTAGCAACGCTTTACAGACGCTCGAATTGTTGGACGTTTTGGCCACCGTAACGCCGGCGTCTCGCCGGCACGCCGGGGCTAAGTCTTGGCAAATATGGCCCGTCGCAATAAATCTGTAACGTGGGTTGTAGTGAGCTGTCAGCTATCAGCGGTCAGCTATCAACTCGAAACCCCACAGAAAACGCCGTTTCCAGAGGCTGAAAGCTGACCGCCAAGTTTGAGATGTTGCAAATTTTTTCGGATGAGCCATATCCCCGCTCCCGACCCTGCCGCCAAAATTCCCACGACCGCGCGCTTCAGCCAAGATGAACATGATCGAATATACCATTTAGGCCACGAATTTCAAGATCAAGAATTGGCCACCGACGGTTACGGCCCAACGCCGCCCCGCCCCCACGCACTTCACCTTTTTTTACTTCGCTGGTCTGTGGCCGAGAAATCTCGCGGGTCAATCCTCCATCTCGGCGACCAACTCTCGCCACTGGGCAATGCGGGGATCTCGTCTGCCGTAGATTTCCTCCAGTCGGGCGCGGACCCAGTCCCGGTCAAGACCCTCACCCTGAATACGCAGAACCTGCTCGACGTCCGCCACGTCCTTGCGCCGGAAGAACATCATCTTGAACACGCAAAGCGTCTCGGCGTCCCAGATCATCACCATCTGCTCTCCGAGCGGCACCCGACGCCGACGCTGCCGAGCGGCCTCATAGAACGGCAACGTCGGCAGGAACACGTCGATCCGCAATCCCCGCAACCGCACCTCGCAGAAGCCGTGCTCCAGCAAGGACTCAAGCGCCCGCGCCGATTCGACTTGGCAGCCGAACTCCTGGAGAAGCCGGATGCACCCGGAGGGCTGCTTGGGGGAAAGAAACACTGTCAGGTCGACGTCGATCGTGCCGCGCGGTTCTCCCCAATAGCCCAGGGCGATGGCTCCACCCAGCGCGTAGTCGCACCGTCGTTCTTCCAAGCTGGCGGCCAATTGCTGGGCGACGGCCGCCGCATCAGGCGGACGCTTATCGCTATTGGGCATTGCTGGCGTGCCTTTTCAACAAGGCCAGCACCGACACCGGCCACGGCGCTTGTTGGGCCGGGGCCAGGCCGCCGGCCAGACGACTCTGCTCGATCAAGCTGGCCGTGCGGCAGGCCGAAAGGACCATCTCGCTCCGCTCGGCGAGCGACAATTTACGAATCCGTGCCAGACGCTGTTTCTGCTGACCGCGCAGCTCGCAGGGCGGCAAGAATCCACCGGCCTCTGACGAAGACAACTTGTCTTGCTGTTGCACGTTCGTCCTCCCAGATCGAATATACCATTTAGGCCACGAATTTCAAGATCAAGAATTGGCCACCGACGGTTACGGCCAAACGCCACCCCGCCCCCACGCAGTTCACCTGCGTGGAGCGGTTGTCTGGCCACTACAAAACGGCCAAACGCCACCTCACCCCCACGCAGTTTATCTGCGTGGGGGCGTGGCGGCGATACACCCGGTACTCCGCAAGCGAAGCGAAGTTGTCACTTGAGGAACCGGATGCGGTAGTTCTGCATCCCGGCGCGCCGGGAAATCTGTGGGAGCCCCGTGTGAGCAGTTAGCCGGGGAAGGTCTTAACATCCTGCCCTTCGAGGCGTCAATAGTTATTCCCGAAAAACGCAGCCCCCGCCGGACCAGTGCCGGTCGGGGGTCTTTTATTGGAGCTGGGAGGGCCGCATGAACACGAAAAAGCCGCCTCCTGGCAAAACAGGAGGCGGCAGCATCAATGGGTCGGCCGCAACGAGCGGCCAATGGTCGGGGCGCGCTGGACGTAATGCACGTCCCGAAGGCCCCCGACTCGGCTGCAAACCGAAGCGGGGGAGTTGTCACAATCATCTTCCAGCAGCTACTACAAACGGTCCCGCACGACGCGGGGCCAACGCCTGTATTATACCGCCAACCGACAAAAGGAAAAATAGGGGATGCGGTAGAAGGGACAGAATTATGAAGACAAGGAAGCGAAGCGGCGGCGAGTTGCGGCAAACGGTCGCAAGCATGGTGACCAACACGGCGGTCCTGGAGCGCGTCGCCGGCCAGTGGGAGGACGGCGGGCTGTTCGACGCCCGGTGGGCGAATCTCGCCGGCCGCTGGTGCGTGGATTTTTTCAAGGCGCACGGGAAGGCCCCGGGCCAAACGATCCGAAGCCAGTTCGACGAGTGGGCATCGACCACCAAGGTCGGTGAGGAAACGATTGAAGGCGTGGAACGGTTCCTGGCGTACCTGTCCGACGAGCACGAACGTCGGGGCGGGCCGCCGCCCACCGACCACCTGCTGGGCGTGGCCGAGAGGTACTTCAACCGCGTTCGGGTGAAGAGGCTGGCCGAAACCATCGACGACGAATACAACGGCAAGATCGACAAGCAGATCGAGGCGGTCATGGGTTTCAAGCCCGTCGACCTGCGGGGCGGGGCCGACGGGCTGGTGCCGCTCTCGGACGTAGAGCGGCGGAAGGTGTCATGGCTTTGGAGGGACTGGGTGCCGAGGGGCGAGCTGACGATCATCGACGGCGACATGGGCAGCGGGAAGAGCCAGATCACCCTCGACATCGCGGCGAGGGTGTCGCGCGGCTGGCGGATGCCGCCGGGTTGCCGCAATCCCTTCGACCGGGACAGACGGAAGCCGGCCAACGTGATCTTGCTTTCAAGCGAGGATGACGCGGCCACGACCATCGGCCCGCGGTTCGACGTGGCCGGCGGCGACTCGAACCGGGCGCGGGTGCTCGGCGTCGGGGGCGGTGACCGGCCGCCGATGATGTTCCCCGACGGCCTGCCGTCACTGGAGAAGATGATCGTCAAGCACCGGGCGAGGCTGGTCGTGGTCGATCCGTTCTACGGTTTTCTCTCCGGCAAAGTGGACGCCAACACGGACCACAAGGTGCGCGGTCCGCTGCGGATGCTCTCGGACATGGCCCACCGGACCGGGGCGGCCTTCATCCTCACCCGACACCTGAACAAGAAGGAAGAGAGCAGCCCGCTCTACCGTGGCGGTGGGAGCGTGGCCGTGGCCGCCCACTGCCCGAGCGCGCTGATACTCGGACGCGACCCGGAGAACCGCGAGACGCGGATCATGGCGGGCAACAGGATCAAGCACGCCCCCATGCCCCCTTCGCTGGGCTACGGCATAGAGGGACGCGATCACCCGGAGACCGGCAGGCTCAGCCGGATCGAGTGGACGGGCGAGACGGAACTGACCGCCGACGACATACTCCGCTGCCCGAAGCGACAGGGCAGGCCGTCGAGGATGGACGAATACGTCGAGTTCATCCGGGACACGTTGGCCGACGGCCGGACGATGACTTCCCGCGAATTGCAGAAGGCCGTGACCGCCGAGTTCGACATCAGCGTGCCGACCTACAAGACCGCTCGCAAACTGGCGAACGTGGAAGTAGAGAAAGAAGGCTTCAGCGGCGGGTGGATCTGCCGCATCGACGGATAGACTTTTTATACCCTTCGAGCCGAACCTGCGAAGGGTATAAAAAGTCCGGCGAAGGGGATACTTAGTAAGGGGTTTTAATACCCTTCTATTATTCCCCGCATAAAACGATGTTTCGCTGAATAGACTTTTTATACCCTTGGGCCGTCACGCCAAAGGGCATAAAAACTAACCCCTTACTATCCCCTTTGGATATTCGCCGGACAGAGAACCGAAGGTGACGAGATGAAAACCAAACACAACATCCACCGCAAAGAACACCCTGCGGTGAGTTGGCTTCGCGGCCGGCTTCGCCGATACCGGAGGCTGCTCGACGATGATGACGCGGACGTGGACGTACTACGGCGGATGGCGTGCCGGGACGTGGAGGTGGCAAAGTTGAAGTGGGAGAGGTCGAGGCATTGCAGTGGTTGCGGTGCGGTCGTGTTGTGCGAGAATAGAAGTGTCCAGTCAATCTACTTTTTCAAGGGAGAGAACCATGAACACATGGCCGAGTAATGATGACGAGTTGCGGGACTATTTTGCCGCCTATGCGCTGCAAGGTCTGTTGGCGAACGGATATCTGGATCAATCCGTCGAAGCAAAGACGGATGCGGTACCGACGTGGGAAGAAAGACGAAAGGTCTTGCCAGAAGCAGAGTGTGAGACCTGTGCGTTGGCCTACCGATTGGCTGATCGAATGCTGGAAACAATGAGGAGTCGGGAACCTTAACTGCCCACCCCCAGCCGCCCCCCACCCCGGCACGCCGGCCCGACCGGAGGCCCCTGGGGACCAAGCGTAAAGTATCAACCCCCTGAAACGCTCCCCCGTGTTTCCCGGCGATTGCAGGGATTTTCGGGGTGGACGCCGCGTAAAATAAATGTTAGGGTTCACCCTTTACTGATCGGCCCTTTTCGGGTAAAATACAGGGGTGAACGGGGTCCCCAACAGGAGAACAAAACATGGCGAAGCACGTGGCGATTTATCTGAGGGTGAGCAGCCGTCGGCAGGACACGGCGTCGCAGGAGCCGGACCTGAAACGGTGGGCGGATGCTCAGGGCGAGCCGGTGAAGTTCTACCGCGACAAGGTGAGCGGCAAGACGATGGACCGGCCGGGGTGGAAGAGGCTGGAGTGTGACTATCGGATGGGCAAAGTGTCGGCCGTCGTGGTCTGGCGTCTTGATCGGCTGGGCCGGACGGCTTCGGGGCTGACGGCTCTGTTCGACGAATTGCGAAGTCACAAGATAAACCTAGTGTCGTTGCGGGATGGGTTGGACCTGAAGACGCCGGCCGGTCGCCTCATGGCCGGCGTGTTGGCCAGTGTGAGCCAGTACGAGAACGAAGTAAGGGGTGAGCGGGTGCGGGCCGGTCAGGCCGTTGCACGGGCCAACGGGAAGCGTTGGGGTGGAAGCAAAAGGGGAGTGAGGAAGAAGGTCACGCCGACACAGATCAAGATCATCTGCCGGATGAAGATCGAAGGGGTGCCCGTCGCCGAGATAGCACGGGCCACGGCCTTGACCCGGCCGACGATCTACAACGTGCTGAACGAAAGGGAATGGTCAACGTCATGCCCAAGCTGAGAGATACGCTACCGAAGCGGTACAGCAGAGGATTCCTGACGCGAATCCACAACGGCACCACCCTGGGCCGGCGGTTGAACAGCACATTCGGCTCGCTGGTCCTGGACTGCGGCGGGGCTGACGCGATGACCACCGGCAAGTTGATGCTGGTCGAACGGCTGACGTTCTTGCAAGAGTTCCTGTCGGAGTTGGAGCAGAACATCGCGGCCGATCCCGTGGGCAAGCCGGAACTGCTCGGCCGGTGGACGCAAGGAATCAACAGCATGATGGGGTTGGTCAGGACGTTGAAGCTGGACGAAGACAAGCAGCAACAGGTCTTCGACGCCCTTTACTCCGAAGACCCCGAAGAGGCGGCCGGGAACGGCGGCTAACGCCCGCAGGACGGCCCCTAACGCTACAGAAGGGAAGGACGGAGTTGTAATAACGCCCAGGCCCCACGCGGCCCTTAGACGGTAGCTAGGGGGCCACCTACGTACTGTGCAAAGGGAAGGAAAGAGAACATGGAACTGTATCAAGTGTGGGACCATCTTCTGGATGAACGCAACGACCGCTCGTGGTGGCCGCTGCCCAGCGACAACTACGATTCAATCGCGTTGATGACCGCAGCCGTTTCTCTTTCGGGGAGGATGCGTCATTGCAAAAACGAGCACGATCTGAAAGGGGCCGTCGAGGTCACGATGGACATGGTGGCGGACGGACGGCTGGAGCGCTGGAGTTGGGCGCAGGAAAGCGTGAAAGTGACTCACGACATGGACGACTGGTGCAGAGAACACGATCCCGACGACGACGAGTTGCAGCGGATCGAAGCGGAAAGGAACTGACGTGGACCTGCGACAACTGCAAACCGACCCGGCGGCCTTCCGTGCCGCCCTCTTGATTGACGCTGACGGCACGCCCCGGCGGTTGGCCGACGTGCTCGACGAATGGCAGGCCGAAGACTTCACTGCACTCGATCCGGGCTGGCGACGGGTTGCGGGGCAGCGAGCGGACGGGCCGTTGCGGGCCTACTTGGAACGTCCACGCGGCCACAGCAAGACGCTGGACCTGGCCGTCATGGCAAGTTGGACGCTGTTCGCTTCCCGCCGTCAACTCAAAGGGTTCGGGGCGGCTGCCGACCAGGACCAGGCCCGGTTGCTCCGCGACGCAATCGACGGGCTGGTCAGATTGAACGGCTGGCTGGCGTCGATCTTGCGGGTTGACAAGTACCGCGTGACGAATGGGCGGACCGGGAGCACATTGGAAATCTTGGCGGCTGACGTTGCATCCAGCTACGGAATCACGCCGGACTTCGTGGTCGCCGACGAGATCGTCCATTGGCGGGATCGCGACTTGTGGGATTCTCTGCTTTCGTCGGCTGCGAAGCGGCGGCACTGCATGGTGGTCGTGATTTCCAACGCCGGCTTCGGGGAGTCCTGGCAGTGGGAAGTCAGGGAAGCGATAAGGCAAGATGCGTCTTGGTATTTCTCACGGTTGGACCGGCCTGTTGCGACTTGGATCACCCCTGACCGTCTGGCCGAACAGCGGCGGCTGTTGCCGAGAATCGCGTTTGATCGGCTTTGGTTGAACCGCTGGTCCAGTGGCAGCGGTGACGCACTCGACCACGCCGACATCGACCGGGCCGTTACACTGGCAGGCCCGCTGCACAAGGCCGAAGAGGGGTGGGCTTACGTGGCCGGGCTGGACCTTGGCCTGTCGCGGGACAAGGCGGCACTGGCCGTCGTGGGGCGTCATATCGGCTACTGTGAGGAAAAGCCCCGGCCAAAGCGAAAGCTGTCCACCGCTGCGGCGGCGATGGTCGATCTGGGTTTGTGGGATGAGCCTGAGCCGGATGAGCCTGAAAGCATCTACCACGAAGGCACGGGCCGGTTGAAACTCGCCCGGTTGCATGTCTGGACGCCCCCGAGCGAAGGCAAGGTGTCCATCGAAGAAATCGAGAACACCATCGCCGATCTTGACCGGCGTTTCCAGTTGCAAGTCGGCGCCGATCCGTGGCAGGCCGCGTACCTGATCGAGCGGTTGCAGAAGCGGGGCGTGCCGATCGAGCCGGTGGACTTCACCGCGACGAACTTGAAGAGCATGTGTACCGCGACGCTGGAGGCGTTCTCCGAATCACAGATCGAATTGTACCCCGATCCGCAACTGCTGGCCGACTTGAAGGCGTTGCGGGTTGTGGAGAAATCCTACGGCGTCCGACTCGATTCACCACGCGGTCCGGGGGGCCACGGCGACGCGGCGACGGCTTTGGCGATTTCCCTGCATGTAGCACGGGGCAAAGCCCTATTTTCGCAAAAGCCGGTCGGTAGTATAATTGCATATTGAATCAATCGCCGGATGGTCCGGCGGCGGCAATTCAGGCGGCAGGAAAGTCTGAGCTACCCCTTGCAACGGGACGCTCATATTTTCCTGCCGCCTTTTTGTTTGGTGCATGATGTTTGTCGTGATTGTGACACATGGAAATCAACGCGGCCAGGTCTTCAGCAGACACAAGACACGAGCGGACGCCGAGAAGCTGCGGGCCGTGGCCGTGGGGCACGGATACGAAGACGCAGAAATCGAACAGGACGAAACAAACAGAATCATTCCCGCCCCCGCCAAAACTCGCGGCCGGTGCAGCTCGCGACGGACCGCTTGAGCGCCCGGCTGTGGCGGGGGTAATAAGAAGAGGTGAAACATGAGCCTTGAAGTTACCCCAAAATTGAAGCGGTGGCTGCGAGAACACGGCCACGCGCCCGACACTTTCGGTCACTCTGAATATGAAACAAAAGCGGTCGAGCTTTTCGCAGAGGGCGAACTGACGGCCGAAAAACTACTTGAACTTACGGAGGATGAAGATATGTCTTCAACACTATCACCCGAGAAAATGTACGGCGGTGGCGGCCGCATCGACGTGAAGCGACCGTCCGAAGCGTACTCGGAAAAACGCTACACCGCCAAGCACGCCAAGACCGGCGAGAGTATGGTGGACCCGATCTACCAGCGCGAATGCCAGACGATGAGTGAGGCCGCGAAGGCCCGCCACGGCGTTTTGCTGAAGCACCTGGCCCGCAGGGCCGGCGTGTGGACCGGCCAACTGACGGAGCACGAGGAAAACTTGCTCGGAGAGGTCTGCCTGGATCACGCATGGTGCGGCAAGGTCTTCGATCAGTATGAGGAGCGGTTTCACGGAGACAAGTCGCTGAAGGCCCTGATCGACGACGCACCCAGCGGCGGCCTGGAAGTCGTGCCCATCGAGTTCGATGCCGACGTAATCACTTTTCCGCTGCTGCACGGTGAACTGTTCCCCCAAGTGGACCTGAAGCCGGTGCCAAGAGGACGCCGGATCGAAGGGGCGTCGATTTCGACACCTACGCTCAGTTGGGGCGGCGGCGACGATAGTTCGATGTCGCTGTTCAATACGGCTTCGATGGTGGCCGCGATTGACACCACGATCTTCACGGTTGACGGGGCGATCGAAGTTGGGCGGGATTTCTTGTCCGACTCTCCGGTCAACGTGGGTGCGACGCTGACCGCCTTGGTCGGCGAGCGGCTGACCAACGAGTTAGACAAAATCGTTGCCAACGGAAACGGCACGACGCAGCCGACCGGCCTGTTTCAGGCGGCGGGGGTGAGCACGGTGGCGGCAGACAGCGGAGCGGCCGGCCCGCCGACCGTGAACGACTACCTGTCGTTGCTCTTCGCTTTGGCGAAGCAGTACCGCCGGAAGGAGTATCGCGTCGCGTTCGTCAGCAACGACATGTCCTATCAGCGAAGTCGCCAGATCAAGATCGACACAGCGGCGCCGAGTACCGATCAACGTCCGGCCCTCAGTCCGCTAAGCGTGGTCAACGACTACGCGACGCTCGGCTGGCCGCACAAGATCGAAAACAACCTGGGCAACACGGCCCTGGGCATCGCGGCCATGAGCAAGTACAGGATGTACAGAAGGCTCGGCCTTGAAATCCGATTCGAGTCGGGCGGCAAGGAACTGGCCCGCAAGAATCTTACGTTGCTGATCTACCGTGCTCGTTTCGGCGGCAAGCTGATGGACTCCAACGCCTTCGTGAAAATGACCGGCGTGCAATCCTGAATGTGAGGTGAAACATGGTCAAAGCGGTTGAAATCGCAATCAACGGGCAGCATAACGAAGCCCTGCACTTCCGCCCGTTGCAACGGTCGATCCGTGGCCGTTTCGATTTTATGCGGATCGGCGAGCCGATGGCGAAAGTGAAAGCCACAGAATGGCCGACGCCGATCCCGTCGCAGCGTTTGGGCATCGAGCCGGACGGCACGGGCTACGTTGTCGAACCTTTGCACGATGAAGAGTTCGCTCCGATCAAGGAAAAGATCGAGAAGCTGGGCATGAAGTTGGAACCGGCCCTTCAGACGTTCAAGGGAATCGACCTGCCGACGTGGTTGTTCTGGATCAAGCAAGCGGTTGAATCCGGAATCGCCAAGGTGGTGAGCGGGAAGCTGCCGGACAAGATCGACGGCAAGCCCCGCAAGACCTTCATCGTGAACGAGCCGGAGCCGTCGGCAACCGACAAACTGACGGCCGCAATCGAGAAGCAATCGGCGATGTTCGCCAAGCTGCTCGACAGGTTGGGTGAACGATGATCCGTCGATTCTTGAAACGGTTTGCCACCGCCCGGCTCCAGCGACAGGTCGAACGATTGTCGGCCGAGTTGGCAGCCGAGCAACTCAAAACCAAGGTGGTCGAAGCCGAGCGTGACAACTTGGCCCAAGTGATTGCACGCGACCGCGAAAGGATCAAAGCGGAGGGTGCGTGCTACGCGAGACAACGAGCCGAAGCCGAAGGGGTGACCAGTGAACGCGATTTCCAAAGCGCTAGCCGACACGTCGCGTAGCTACGCGATGGCCAAGGCATCCGTCGGCAGCATCGACCCCGGAACGCTCGCGGCCGGCCCGTCCGGCCTGGTCAACCGACCTTCCCTCGGAAAGCACCGGCAACAGTACGATGCGTTCCGGGGCTGGCAGTATGTTGCTATCTCCGCAATTGCTAAGCGGGTTAGCAGCCGGCAGATGTTTGTCGGCCGCGTCACGTCCAGGCCGAACCTTTCTCGCTCCAAGGCGCAATGGCTGAAAAACGTCCTGCCGGACCGCCTGAAGGCCGTCGGCGAAAGCCTGGAGCCGCTGGAATCGCACCCGTTGTTGGACGCGATGAACGACCCCAATCCGATCATGGTGCGGTGGGTGCTGTCCTACGTCACGATCTGCTCGCTGGAACTGACCGGCAAGGCGTATCTGTGGATGCGAGACAACGGCAAACGAATCGAGTTCTGGCCGCTGCCGAGTCACTGGGTTGAGCCGGACCACACCGGCGGTCTGTTCGCCGGTTTTCAGGTGAGGCCGGACGGCTTCGCCGAACCCTTCCCGCTGCAAGGCCACGAGGTCGCTTATGTCCCGTTGCCCGATCCCAAGGACCCGATCCTTGGTTCACTGTCCCCCTTGCAGAGTCAAGCGCGTGCGGTCAACACGGACGATTCGATCCAAGAGGCGCAGCAACGGGCATTCGAGAACGGAATCTTCCCTTCTCACGTCGTCATCGTCGGCAAGGACGCCGCCGGGATGCGGCCGCGACTGACCGGCCCGCAGCAAACGCAGATCATCGGGGCAATTCGCAAGCGATACGTTGGAACCTCAAAGGCGAACGAGCCGCTGATCCTGGACGGCTTGATCGAGAAAGTCGAACGGCTTTCAAGCATGCCGGCCGAGATGGACTTCATCGACAGCGGCAAGCAGACCAAGGGCCGGATCATGCAGGCGTTTGGGGTGAATCCCCTAATCGTCGGCGAAGTCGAGGGTGCGAACCGGGCGCAGGCGGTGGTCGCAGAGCAATCGTTCTGCTCTAATGTGATAAACCCGCTACTGGATTTGCTCGGACAGGTCTTCACATCAAGGATCGCCCCGGCCTTCGCAACGGGCGACGAGCGGCTGGTGGTCTGGTTCGAGCCGGCCGAAGCCCGTGACGAAGAGTTGCGGGCGCGTCGGTGGCAGGCCGCCCTGAAAGGTGGAATCGTCACCGGCAACGAGTACCGCGTGCATCTTCTCAATCTGCCCGAGCGTAGCGAGTTCGCCGGGCCGGTATCGACGGGCGGCGACTACGAGTTGGCCGAGTCGATGCGTAGCTTGAATGAAGCTGTAGGCGTACTGAAAGCTCCTCTCAGGATTGATTATGATCCACTCATGCCAGACCGAATCGCCGGCCGACTCACGGCCACGGCTGCCGGTGGAAACGGGCGTGGATAGCGGCCTGAAATGTAAGCTTCGGGGGGGCATATCAAATAGATTCCAGCAACCGTTCGACTCTGTGGATAGCTTCTTGTAGTTCTTGAGGCGTACATGCTCCAGCACCTAATCCTTTAACAGTCACCCGCGCAAACCCTTCATCCCTAATAGCCTTGGCGAGACTGTAAAGGACCACAACCGCCGAAATGAACTTACCGCAGAATGCTTCTGAATAGGTCGCTGGCCACCAGCTTTTCGGATAGTCGGTAACGGGCAGGTTCTTCCGCTCTTGGTCGGGGCGTGGGCCTCCTATTGCTTCGGCCTCTTTCACTAGCTCTTTTGCGCAGGCTATGAGTTTGTTCATCGTAGTCTCCATTTCCCCAGTAAAAGGCGCGTGTAGCTACTCACCATCCACCTGTCTAGCATCTCCGCCAGGGCTGTCAATCCCGGGGGCCGCTTTCCACCGCCAAAAGCCCCACAAACGCCGCCCCCAGGACGCCCAGGGCAAGCCCTAGCGGCCCTCTCTCCGCACCCCCGGCAATTCTCCCGGCCCCCGCCCTCCGGCCCTGAAAATGGGTCGTTTTCCCCGAAGAAAAGCCCTATTTACGGATTTGGGCCAATAGGTTATATTTAGGTATATTCTAAAACCTAGTACGCAAGGACCTATGATGACCGAATACGAAAAACTCAGCAAGCTGCTTGAACCCAAACCCTACGTCATGGCCGACGGGGCCACGGGCAAGGTCCGGCTGACCGACCAGGCCGCCGCGTTCCGATCTCTGTGCGAGAGGGGTGAGTTCCCGTCCGTGGTCACGCTGAACGCCGGAGAGGCGCTGAAGCGGTTCGCCCGCCTCCGGGGAGCCGACACAAGCAGACGTGAGTTCACGCTCCGCGACATCGCGGCGATCATGGGGCTGTCCTACCTGAGCGCCTGGCAGTGGGTGGATAAGGGCGTCATCACCCCTTCCGTCCGACCGGCCACGGGTAAGGGTCGCGGTGAGGTGGAGGCCCGATTCTCCTGGACCGACGCCTTCGTTGCCGGAATCATCGGCAGCTTGCGTCGGCACGGCCTTGGATTGGATGTGCTGCGGAAGGTTCAGCCGCTGTTTACCAAGTCAACCAAACGAAAACGGACCGGCCGGAAGGTACTATCTTCCAGCCGGCCCTGACCACAACCAACCCTAGAACGGAGGGCCAATCATGGCTACCAACAAGTCTAACGGAAAACCGGCTCAAACCAAACCGCTACGGGCCGTCGGCTACTGCCGGACAAGCGGTGAAGGTCAGAGGGATAACACTAGCATCCCGACACAGAAACAGGCTATAGAAAGTTTCTGTCAGCAGAACGGGTGGACAGTCATTCGGTTCTATGTAGACGAATGCAAGAGCGGGGCCAAGATCACCGGCCGTGATGAGTTCCAGAAGATGCTCAAGGACGCGGCCAATAAGAAGTTTGACGCGGTGGTCCCGTTTGACACTACCCGCCTCGGCCGCGATGGTGTGGACATCGTTGGAAATGCCAAGTTCCTGAAGACCAACTTCGGAATCGTCATCGTGGATACAAAGTATCAGTTCGACAATCGGACTGCCCGCAATGTACTTACGAACTTCGTTCAGGCCGGCGTTTCCGAACAAGAACGCGTGTCCATCATGGAACGGATGATGGGCGGCCGGATAAGCAAGGCCAAGGAGGGCAAGCCCTGGACATCACAACCTCCGGTGGGCCGAACGTATGACAAGGAAAAGGAACGCTGGCACGTCACCGACAAGGGCAAGGCGATTGCCGAAGTGCTGCGGCGATACGTCGAGGGCGAGAGCTTGAAGACTCTGTGCGCCGAGTTGGGGATTTCCAGAGCAGCGAAAATCAGCGGATACGTCAATCACGGGCAGCTTGCAGGAACCTACAAGGCGCGGTTTCACTCGCCGGAGATCGAGGTTGACGAAGAGGTTCCCGTACCGGCCATTCCCGAAGTCGTGCCGTCCGCTCTGCTTGAAAAGGCCAAAGGCCGACTGAGGCACAACCGAACCTTCAACCGCCATGATACAAAGTCTTACGTTCTGACTGGGTTCGTCCGCTGTCGAGATTGCGGGAAGGCCCTGAGCGGTCAGACCGGAAGCGGCGGAACGGTTTACTACCGACATCGGGCATCGGACGGCTGCACCGTCAAGGGTGTTCGGGGGGATGAAGTCGAGCAAGCCGTGCTCGATTATCTTTTCAACACCTTTCTCGACCAGCCATCCTTCGACGAAGCGGTTCGGCGGTCGATGCCTTCAGACAAGCATCGAAAGGGCCTGTTGAAAGAGCAGGCCCGGGCCAAGAAGCGGTTGGCGAAGTGCCAACGCGAGATTGACCGGCTGGTCGATGCGGTCGCCAAAGGCACCGACAAGGGGCTACTCCTGTCCAAGCAGGACGCCCTGAAAGCCGAGCGGGAGGCCCAGACCCGCCGGCTGGAGGAACTGGACCACGAGATCGCAACTATGCCTAGCGTGGAGCAGACGCAACGGGCGGCGATGGTTACCCGTCTGCGGCTGTCCGTAGAGCACAAGGGCAAGGATTGGCGGAAGCTGGCCTTTGAGGACGTGAGACGGATGCTGCTTCACTTATTTGGAGAGACCACCCCAGAGAATGGCACTGGCATATTGGTCCGCAGGGATGAGCGAGGAAGGCTCGTCGCCACGCTCAAGGGCCAGATCGACTTCCACAAACGGATAGTGATAGTGAACGGGCGGCCCGTCAGGTCCGCTATGGAGATAGAGGAGGCCACCATGAATGCCTCAATCAGAAGTGAGTTTATGCGAGCTGCCCAGGCGGCCGATGAGAAGCGCCGGAGGGCGAAGGAAGAGTTAGATGAGGAGTGCCGCAGGGCGATGGAAGAATTAAAACCTTATACGGCTAACCAATCACCCGGGGCCACCCGGCCCAAACACGGCGGACCCCAAACAATGCCCCAAACAATGCCAACTACCCGAGGAACCGTTTGGTGCTAGTGTAGCGTCAACTTTGATTTTTGGGGTTCATTGATTGGTGAGATTTCTCTCTAATGGCGGAAGGAATTCCGATCCAAGGAGGGAGATCATGAACAAACGATATATGGTGAAACTCGCCAAGGACGAACGGCGAGAACTCTCAGAGTTGGTCAAGAAGGAGAAAATTGCGGCGAAGAAACGCACGCACGCCCAAGTGTTGCTGTTGGCGGATTCGAGTAAGCACGGCCCGGGGTGGACGGACGAGGCCATCGCCGAAGCCTGCCAAGTCACGGTGCGAACGGTCGAAAACATTCGCAAACGTTGACCGTGGAAACGACCGTATGGCAAAACGACCGGAATTGCAAGGAAGCCAACATCGATTGGCAGTTCACGACGGAAGACGCACGCACAAAACTCAAACACCTGTACCCGAAAAATCAAAGTTGACGCTACACTAGGCAGTCTTGCGCTTCCGCCGCCAACGATAGGCGAGCAGGCTGATTCCACCCATCGACAACAGAAGGAGGGTGGACGGTTCGGGGTTGTTGTGGAGAACAAGCTGACCATCTCCAAAGATGTCGACGTGCTTTGCCAGAGGTGTGCCGTCAGCCAAGGTGCCTGTCAAGAGGCCATCGGTGAGGTTAAGATCGGAGCCAAAGACGTTCACCGTGCCGGATTCGCGAATGCGCAGCCCGTTCCTAATCGAGCCCCCGGAGATGTTCACCGTGCTGGAACCAAAGGCGTAAACCCCACCAATCGAGCCGCCGGAGATGTTCACCGTCACGGTGCTGCAACGAAAGGCGTAAACCCCACCAATCGACCCGCCGGTGACGTTCACGGTGCTAGAATCCAAACATTCCAAGTGAGACATTGACCCGCCGGAGATGTTCACCGTGCTGGAACCAGCAGCCATCAACTCCAGACCAATCCGGCCTCCGGAGACGTTCACGGTGCTGGAATCGAGAGAGTATAACCACGCCCCAATTGACCCGCCCGAGACGTTCACCGTGCTGGAATCATAAGCCTCCAACGCGCATCCGATGGACCCACCCGGGACCATGTTCACAACGGTCGGGTGATTGTCACCATCGATGACGTGCACCTCATAGGGGAGGTGGGTATCAGGAAACGAGTTGTCGGCGTCTATTGTCGTGTCGCTGTCAATAGTTATGGTCTCCGCCTGTGCCACCGCCCCAAACGCCAAGGGCAGCCCCACCAAACCAAGAGCCACGATCTTCAACCGATTCATTTCTTGCCTCCTTTGAAGCTATACTGAAGCTATACTCAGCACGGGCGAGGATTGCGGTTTTGGTGCTGCTCGCCCAGTCCAGCATGCCAGCAACCACTACAAGCATACTAACTGATTATAGTCATCCATACAAAGTCCTGTCAACACTCCAAATCGAGATTCGCCAAACTTCGGATACCTCGGGGGGGGGGTAGCCATAAAGTGTTATGACGACACAGGTTGCGTCAAAACGGAAATCCCAAAATTTTTTTCCGTGGGGCCGGAAAAGTGCCCTTTCTCCCATGCCGCTGCTCGATTTGCTCGCTGCTGAACGTGTTTTTGCGGTTGGCTCGCCCAAGGTCCATAGGGTAGACTATGCTTGGGTTGCCGTGCAACCGGTTTCTGGTAAACTACCAAATACAGTCGGGACCGGGACCGATGATCGTTATGGTTCTGGGCACTTGACAGAGCGATAAGTGATTAGGGAGGCCCAATGGCAAGGCGATTCCAGTTTAACAAGGTCAGCAATAAGAGGCGGGCCAAGCTGAAGGTTCGCACCAAGAGGAAGGACCCGATCCTCGTCGACGGCAAGCGGCCACGGCCGATGTTCGTGGATTACAAGGACCTCGATCTGCTGAAGAGGCTGACCAATCGTCAGGGCAAGATCATCGGGCGGCGGAAGAACGGCTGCTCGGCCGCCAGCCAGCACGCCGTGTCCAAGGCCATCAAGCGGGCACGATTCATGGCCCTGATGTCCTATACCGGCGACTAGTTCCTCGGGCGGGCCACGGGCGTTATCGCAGTTCGATCGCGTAGGGGGGAATTGGGGTCACACCTACGCTATTGATTAACTTCGACAACACCAAGCCGTCCCCGACCACTGCGATGGAACTGGTTTCATCGTCAACCACTCGGGCGCCTTGCGCAACCCGATGTAGGCCGTGTAACTCGACCACTTGAACCCGCGCAAATGTTCCCGCCTCTCCTTCACCGACCAACCTGACCATTAACGAGGTATACCATGAGTAAAAAAGGCATGTTCTGTATCCTTTTTATGGTGATGTTCGCTTTGCAATGCAGACGGAGCGAGATGCCGGTTTCCATCCCTGAGGAGCATGTTCACGCTAAGTCTTCGTCGGCGAAGAATATCGTCCGCTTATCGGACACAACTCGTGAAGTTGTGGGAATCAAAGTAGAAGAGGTGAAATCCCAGGAGTGCAAGTCCGTTCTGGCTGCGATGGGAAAGGTCCTGGCGCCCCAGCCGCAAAAGGCGATTGTGGGCCATGCCTTTCCCGCGAGGGTAGCCGAAGTTCACGT
Organism: Pirellulales bacterium; assembly: GCA_030605745.1. Lineage (GTDB taxonomy): Bacteria > Planctomycetota > Planctomycetia > Pirellulales > Thermoguttaceae > JAUWHT01. Next base: position 16,943 of record JAUWHT010000382.1, read on the forward strand.
CAAGATCGGCGAGTTGGTCAAGAAGGGCCAGGCTTTGGTCATCCTGGAGAGCTACGAAGTCGGTAGCGCGAAGTCGGAATTCTACAAGGCGATTGCTGATCGTGAACTGGCGAAGCTCAATCTGGCCCGAGAGGAACGGTTGTCTAAGAACGGGATCGGAATCAAGAAGAATCTCCTGGCGGCGGAAACCGCGTACAAGATCGCCCAATCGAGTGCCGAGGCCGCTCACAAAAAACTGCACGTCCTGGGCTTCACCGAGGAGCAGGTGAAAGAGATTGCCGATACTCATCAGATCAACCCGGCCATCACCTTGTACGCCCCGATTGCCGGCAAGGTGGTGGCCAACGAGGCAGTGCTTGGCGCCCTGGTCGATCAGTCCACACAAATACTGACCATCATCGATCTGAGATCGCTATGGGTCGATGCCGAAATCTATGAAAAGGACATAGCCAAGGTCGAGATCGGGCAGGAAGTTAGAGTCACGGTTCTCGCTTATCCAGGAGTCGTTTTCGACGGGACAATCACCTACGTGGGAGACGTGGTGAACGAAGAGACCCGCACTATAACAGTGAGGGCGGACGTAAGCAATGATGAGTACCTGTTGAAGCCGGGGATGTTTGCCGACATCAGTATCCTTTTGGATGAAAGCCACCCCATGCCGGTCGTCCCATTGGCTGCTGTCTTAGAACAGGGCACTCAAAAGATCGTCTTCGTTAAGGAGAAGGGGTACTTCGTGCGTCGGCAGGTTGAGACCGGGGCGGTCGATGGAGACTACCAGCAGATCCTAAAGGGGTTGAAGGCCGGCGAAGAGGTGGTGATCGAAGGGAATCATCAGTTGGAATCCAAGCTCAAGGAAGAAGTGTTGAAGGCGGCTCATGTGCACTGAACCTGGAAAAGGAGGCGGAAAAAGTGATTCGAGCGATAATTGATCTGGCGTTGCATCACCGCCTTCTCGTGCTTCTGTTGACGGCGCTGATTTCACTGGTCGGCGTCATCGCCTACCAGCGATTACCCAAGGATGTCTATCCCGATTTGAATGCGCCGCTGGTGAATATCGTCACCACGTGTCCGGGAATGGCCGCGGAAGACGTGGAACGTCTGATCACCTTCCCGCTGGAAAGCCTGATGAGCGGCACCCCTCATGTGACCCGGGTTCGTTCGGAGTCGGCCACCGGCGACTCGGTGGTGACTGTTGAGTTCGACTGGGGAATCGACATCTATCTGGCCCGCCAGATTGTGGCCGGAAAACTGGAGATTGTGGCAGGTCAGCTTCCCGTGGGGGCATCTACGCCGGCATTGGGACCGGTTTCTTCCCGGATAGGCGAAATCTTCGAGTTCGCCGTGGTCGGAGAGGGCATCGAGGCGATGGAGTTGCGGAGCGTTGCCGACTGGACTATCCGCTACCGGCTGCTGGGAGTGGAGGGCGTATCGTTCGTGGTCAACTTGGGGGGATTCGTACGCCAGTACCAGGTGCTTCTAGAACCCGAAAAGCTGCACCACTACGGAATCACCATTGCCGAGGTCAAGGAATCAATCGAGAAGAGCAATCGTAACTTCTCCGGAGGGATTATCAGGAAAAAGAACCAGGAGTTCCTGATCAAGGGGCTGGGAAGAATCGAATCGATGAAGCACATTCGAAATACGGTGATCACTTCCCGAGACGGTATTCCCGTTTTTGTAAAGGACGTTGCCGACGTCAAGGTGGGAGGAATGTTTCGACGGGGAGATGCCGGACTGAACGGCCAGGAGGCCGTGTCCGTCGTCGTGCAGAAGCAATATGGCGGGGACACCCTGACGACCATCGCCAATGTCAAGAAGTTTCTCGCCGAGGTCAAACCGGACATCCCGGAAAAGATCAGAATCGTTCCCTATTATGACCAGTCCGACTTGATCTGGAGTACGTTGCACCACGTAGAAATCTCCATGCTGCAAGGCGGCTTGCTGGTGGTGCTGGTGATCCTGCTTTTTCTCGGCAACTTGCGGGCCTCCTTGATCGCCTCGCTGACCATTCCCTTTTCCATCTTGCTCGCCCTGGTATTGATGTATCTTGCCGGTGTCTCGCTGACGGTAATGGCCCTTGGCGGCCTGGCGATTGGGATCGGAAAAGTGGCCGCCGGGTCGGTGATCATGGTGGAGAACATCTACAAGTTCTTTCAAAGTGACAACAGTGAGGCGACCCCGCTCGAACTTGCCTCCGCGGGCGCCAAAGAGGTTGGGCCCTATTTGTTCTCTGCCAATGTGATCATTATCGTGGTCTTCTTACCACTTCTGGCCCTGGAGGGAATCGGCGGCAGGATGTTCCGGCCGACGGCATTTGCCCTGATCGCTGCGCTTCTCGGGTCGCTGATCATGAATATTACCCTGAAGCCGGTCCTGATGTCCCTTTGTTTTGGGAAAAAGGCTCGCCGTCGGCGCGAGAATCTCTTCGTGGCGTTTGCTACCCGCGTCTATGTAGCCGTCCTGGAGAGATCATTCCGACGCAAGGGAAAAGCATTGGTATTGCTGGTCGGTTTGGCCGTCCTTGTGATTGCCGGAGTATGTTATCAACATCTGGGAAGCGAATTCGTCCCCTTCCTGGACGAGGGATCGATCATCGGCACCACGGTCATGCTGCCGGAAACATCGCTTCAGGAATCGGTTCGGATCGGGAAGAAGATCGAAGAAATTTTCCTCTCCTTCCCCGAAGTTGTCCATGTCTGCCGCACGACCGGAATGGCCGAGGCAACCGAGCATGTTCATCCCGTGAACCACAGCCATTATATGATGGAATTGCAGCCGCTGGAGAAGAGAAAACGGGGATATCTGGAACTGACCGAGGCCATGAGAAGAGAACTAGACAAGGTGCCAGGTATCGTCTACCTCTTCGAACAACCCATCGCCAATAAGATGGCCGAGATGCTCACCGGGGTAGAAGGTCAAATTTCCGTCAAGCTTTTTGGACCGGATTTGCAGGTATTGAACGAGAAAATAAGGGAAGTTTGCGACGTGGTGAGTCAGGTCCGAGGGATCGCCGACTTGCAGATCGAACAGACCACCGGGATCCCCCTGGTCGTAGTCAGGCTTGACCGGGAAGCCCTGGCTCGCCATGGGATCAAAGTCGAGGAGGTCGCCGACCTGATCGAAACGGCGCTGAACGGCGTGGAGGCGACCGATATGTGGGAGGCCGACAGGTTGACCTCCGTGCTGTTGCGGTTGCCCGAAGAGTACCGCCAGGACGTGGAGACGATTCGGAACCTGCTGGTCGACGCTCCTTCCGGCCACCGTGTCCCCCTTTCCCAGATCGCCCACATCGATAGAAGCGAGGGTCCGCAGACGATTTTCCGGGAAAACTTGATGAAGCGGAAAATTATCCTCTGTAACGTGGTGGGGCGAGATGTCGGCCATTTTGTCCGGGAAGCCAGAGAAACAATCTCCCGCAAGGTCTCCCTTCCCCAGGGCTACTTCGTCACTTTCGGCGGCCAGTTTGAAAGCCAGCAAAGGACCATGAAACAGCTCATGTGGATGATGCTCGTCGTGGCCCTGAGCGTGCTGGTTGTGTTGTTTGCTTCAGTGGGTTCACTCCGCCAGTGCCTGCTCTTGCTGTTGAATATTCCCATGACCGTCTCCGGCGGGATTATTGCTCTGTTCCTGGCCGGGCAAACCGTGAACGTCTCGTCGGTGATCGGTTTTATCGCCCTGTTTGGAATCGCCTTGCAGAACGGCCTGATTCTGGTCGGAAAGATAAACGACCTCCGAAAAGAAGGAATGGAGCTTCATGAAGCCGTAATTCAAGGCGCCACGCGCAGGTTCCGGCCCATTTTAATGACCGAATTGATCCTCATTCTGGGTGTATTGCCCTTGGCGCTGGGAAAGACCTCGGGCTCTGAGATTCACCGCCCCTTGGCCGTGGTCTATATCGGTGGGTTTGTGGTGGCCATCTTCTTTGAACAGATCGTTTTGCCCATTCTGTATGAGATGTTTTCCCGGCTTAAGAAGGAGCGCTTTGTCGCTTAGTTCAAGTTTTGCACATATTTCAACCGTTTTCGAGGCGGTTGCTCGGCGTTTTTGTTGGTCGGTTCAGCGGGCTGGACTCGCCGTCGACCCCTTGGGGCCGACGCGCGGCGCTCTCAGCCCGCCAAGCTGAGAAA
>JAUWHT010000002.1 GCA_030605745.1 Pirellulales bacterium
GGAACATTTTACTATCGTCTGACCAACCGAGGAAATCATGTGATCACTACCGCACTCAAGCTACGAGAAATCACCATTCTCGCCCTGGCCACCTAAATCTTTGCTGTCAAAACAAGCTTTTACGAGTTTGTAATACAGATGGACACAGCCGTTTATCTGTGTTAATCCGTGTTAATCTGTGGTTTCTTTGGTTTCTTTCCACGAAGCGTCCCGTTTGCTATTGACTCGTGGCCAAAACGTCCAACAATTCGAGCGGCTGTAAAGCGTTGCCACGCCGCGAGTTACCGCGTTGCTCAACGCTACGAAATTGGTCTTGACAGGCGTTTCGACAAAGGTGGGTTGCCGAGGGTCAGTCGCCGCAAGTTGGTGTTGGGTAGTGACTTACGACCGTCCACGACGGTCGAGTCGATGGGAATTGTTGGGCCGGTGAAGCATACGTCCATAAACACCAACAATTCACAAAACTCGGGGAAAACGGCATCTGCCGGCCGATGTACGTCGAGCGGCCTACAGATATTCTGCGAACAGTTCCCGGCTGGGGCGGGGGATGACGATTTCGGAGACGAGCAATCCGCGCTTGCGGGCTTCTTCTGCGGCGGCCTGGACTCCGGCCCGGACGTCGGCTACGCTGCCGGTCATCAGGCACAGGCCCTTGCCGCCTAAGGCCATGGCCATGTGGATGCGGAACAGCGTGACCCGGGCGGCCTTGGCAGCCACGTCGGCCGCCGCAAGCACACTCACCCCGCTGAACGTCTCTACCACGCCAAGCGCGCCGGTCTCTTCCGGACGCAACAACACCGACTGGCCCAAGGCCGGGAAAACCGACTCGTGAACGTTGGGGCAAATCAACTGGTCGATGATCGCCTCGCCGGCGGAGGCCAACCCGGCACGCACGGCGGCCTCCACGTCGCTGACCGACCCGCCGACGATAATCAGGTATTTTCCCGAACAGATCGTCCGCGCAATCAGCAACTCGACCGAGGCTGCCTTGAGCATCTCGTCCTGGATCCGGTATCCGATGCCGATGCTCGAAAGCTCAATTGCACCGATCGCCGTTGGTGTGGGCATGATAGTTCCTCGTGACAATGAATATCGAATATCGAACAAGGAATGTCGAAGTACGAAGTGCCGTTGCTGTTTCGCCTTCTGTCTGATTTCATCCTTCGACATTCCTTGTTCGATATTCGATATTCGCGTTGACCTGTGCTACTATTTCTTTTCTATCCAAACCACGCCGTCGCCGATCGCGGTGACGGTGCCGTCGATGGAAGCATGAACCGGTGCGCCCAGGACCGGCTTGCCGTCGGTAACCGGGCGACGGCCGACGGGCTGACCCTTGGTCACTCGATCGCCGGCCGCAACCGCCGGCTCACATGCCACGCCGGTGTGTTGCTTTAGCTTAATCCCCACCTTGCCGGTTTCCAGTAACGTATCCCTTAGCGACCCGACGTTGCTAAACTCGGTCAGTCCCAGCCTGGCCATCAATCGGGCCATCGGCGTCTTGCGGTTCTCCAGGTGCAATGCCGGCCGCCGTGGGTTGAACGGCGGGTTTTCGTATGGCCGTTTCTCGGCCGCCAGCCGCTGCTTGTTCTGCGTGCATACGCTCTTGGGGTCCAGGCCTTCCGGACATGAAATGAGGCTGCACAGGTTACACTCGCAGCAGAACGCCGTGCCGATTACGTTGGCCTCGCCCACCAGGTTGAACCCCAGGCTGCGCATTGCCCGGTGCGGCTCGACCGGGTGCCCCAGCAGCCAGCGAGGACACAGCTCCGTGCAGAAGCTGCACTGGTCGCACGCGCTGCGGCCGATCCGCGCAATCTGTTGCCAATCCTGACGACGCCGTCGGACGACCACGTGGTCGCCGCCCAGCACGATCACCCCGCCGGTGGTTTTGTCCACCAGTGCGTTGTGGTTCTCTTCGAGGTAGCCCATCATCAGGCCGCCCACCATGTAGTTCGGGTCGGGGATGGTCGGCCCGCCGGCGGCCGCTACACACTCGGCCAGTGTCACGCCGATGGGCACCCGCAGCGTAACCGGCTCGGCAACGGCGCCGCCGACGGTGAGATATTTTTCAGTGACCGGCCGGCTCGCTGCCAGGGAGACGTTCATCGCAGTCTCGACGTTCAGCACAACGGCGCCGACGTTCAGCGGGATGCCGCCGGGCGGTACCACCCGGCCCAGCACGTCGTAGACCAGGATGAACTCGTCGCCAGCCGGGTAGGCGTCGCCGAGCGGGGCAATATCCATATTCCGCGGCAGCTTCGCACGCAGCAGATCGATCACCTCGTGGTACTTCTCCTTGACGCCGACGACCGCCCGATCGGCCCCAACAAGCTCGACGGCAGCGGCCGTCCCCTCGAGGACCGCATCGGCATACTCGCGGAGCACCTCCTTGTCCTTATGCAGCAGCGGCTCGCACTCGGCCGCATTGATCAGGACGGTATCGGCCTGGGCAGCCAGTTTCACATGTGTAGGAAACCCGGCCCCGCCGGCCCCAACCACACCCGCATCGGCAACGTCTTCAACCGTGACACTCGGCATTGTGACCTCTGGGCAGAGATTAGCACCTAACCCTTTATTATAGCCTCTTCTAGCGGCCGATACAGACTATGTGCTGCTGTTTTCAGTCGGACCAATGCAGTACAATGGTTCCTGGCGAGCCCCGGATGGGTGGCCGAGTGGACTAAGGCGGCAGTCTTGAAAACTGCAGTGGGGGAAACTCCACCGGGGGTTCGAATCCCTCCCCATCCGCTTCAGAGTTTCACCTGCCTTTCGTTTCGATGTATTCGGAGACGGCCTCGGCCAGTAGCCCCGATCTCGTCTTGCCCTCTTGTTCGGCAAACCGATCGACCGCATCCAAGATACGTTCCGGCATCGTGATATTGATCCGCTTCGACTTCAGCCGCAAACCCGACCGGTCGATCGACACCAGCGCCCATGTTCCACCACGATACTGACGTTTACCCTTGTGCTGTTCGACAGTGCCGGGTGCAGGAATGGGCTTGCCTTCTTCGATCATGTATTCCAAGTACAGTTCGATTGCTTCTCTGGTCGCAGCTATTGCTTCATCGACCGTTGCTCCGGCAGAAAAGCAGCCGGGCAGGTCCGGCACGGTTACGCCGTAATCCGAATCCTTGTCCTTGTGAATCACAATTGGGTATTGCATCCTGTTTGAGCCTCTTGATTATTTCTCGGCTGTTCATTCTTGCAATTATACACATTGTACGTATGATGTCAAGGTCTACCTGCTCGCAACTTCGCCCCGCGTCGCCGGCAGTTCGGCCAGGGGAATTCCGGGGACACAATACTGAATTCTCTTGACGCCTTTCGGGGTGTCGGCATAATCGTGGCATGGCAAGATTGGCGAGAGTGGTGGTTCCAGGCTACCCGCACCATATCATGCAGCGCCCGTTCCCGGTGGTCGAGCGACCACGGCCCGTGTATCTCCACGTAATTGGCAATCCCATGCAGCAGGCCCCGCCCGTACGCGCGGGATGATTCGATCAGCAGAACGACCCGCAGAAGTTCGCCCATGTCTGTGGTGTCCGGACAAAGGTCTCGACCAAATGCCTAACAATCTTGTCATCCCTCTACAATTCCAGACCGATTTCCTTGTATCCGGGCTTTCCGAAGGTTTCGAGCAGCTATCCTGGGCAATGCAGAATGAGACAACCAACGAGACTCCCTGAATCTTTCGTAGCCTCATGTAGATTGGAGGCAGTCCTTGAAGAGAAGTTCGGGTGCAAGTACGCGATTGGCCATGCCGACAGTACCGCAACTTTGAGTGCTCTTCACACGGGGTTACTGTCCGGGTCTGAGTGGCTTATGTTGTACGACCGCAGACGAAACTCCGAGAAACCGCAGGAGGTTTTCTGAAAAGACCTTGTTCCTCGTGCTTTCTTTCAGGCCGATCTCTTTGTAGATTTCTGTATCGCGAGTGATCCATTCCCGCACCCAGTTGGTGTTGTAATCGTTCACCTCGCAGTCGCTGCCAAAGATGACATTGGTTTCCACGTCGTATCCCACCGTGAAGACCTTCACGAGCGCGTCTCGCCGGTAGAGCGGAGGAGTGCCGGGCGTGAGATCGATAAACATCTCGACTGAGAGGTCAGGCCGCCTGGTATAAGCATTGAGGAATTTCCCGTACACGGCGATCAGTTCGTCAACCCAGGGCCAGGAAATGTGCGCCAGGCAGAATCTCAGCCCGTCCACCTCCAGCAGAGATTCAAACTGGACGGGGCGGTTGAACCGGGAACTGGCAGCGCCGTCCCAGAGGATGCCCGAATGAAACAAAATAGGCTTTTCATGGGCGGCAATGGCGAGGAACACCTTCATGGCGCGCACGGCACTCACATCGTAGTTGTGGCAAATGACCTTGAAGCCCGCAACACCTTGCTTCACTGCCTTTTCCACTTGCTCAAGTGCATCGTCTTCCATCGGGTCGATCCAGAAGAAGGGGTACAGGTTGGGGGTGGCCCGCGTAAGAGACATCAACTCGTCAAGACGTCGGGAAACCGGCGCGGAACCGGCGATGGCGCGAAACGCAGCCGGAGGTAATGAAATCACCACGCCGCCGTCGACGCCCGCTTCCTTGAGCCGACTCACAAAGGCCGAGCGGTCTATTTCCCCGTTTCCGATATGAATGTGTCCGTCCAGAATCATCTTCTTTCTCCTTCGCTACTAAACGCGTCCTCCGCTTTGTGGCAGAGTGACTCTTCCGAAAACGCCCGGCCGCCGCCTACCAGTCGTTTCCCTGCAAGTGGATATCGCCGACAGGAAAAGACTTGCGTCGCAGGGGATAAAACATGGCAACGTTTTTGCCGGGAATTGGCTTTTCCTCGCCGTCTGCATCAATCCGGGTAATGGCTTTGACGTCCAGAAGGCGCCATTTCAGCCACTTATAGAACTTACCGATCTGGGGTGTGCAAAAGAGAAACCCGCACTCCAGTCCGCGCCGGTCCGCTTCCTCCATTGTCACAATCATTACATCCTTGAAAAGTCCCTCCTTGCGATACTCTGGAAGGACGAACACATTCTGCACCCCGGCCACGTGTACTTCTTCGCTGCCGGCGCGGATGGTTCTTTCGACAATCCCTGCGTGGGCTGCGACGACATCGCCATCTTTCAGCAAGACAGACCAGGTCGGCAGGGTACCGTGCCAGGTGCGGGTACGGGAGAAAATCTCTCGATCGGCAGGGAAGCAAATGCAAAGCCCCTCCCGAATCCCCGCATCGTGTCGCACGTCCATCTCCGGCTCATTGATGATTCGCGATTCCATAAGCGGCTGTCCTCCGGTTGCCATTGTCAAGAACTTAAACCGTAACAACTGACGTAACCGTTCACGCAACCGCTGATGGGCCTCCGACCATGTCGGAGTGTTACCCATGAGCGATTGTTCTTAGTATCGCATAAATCCGAGACGGAGTCAAGTACCCGAATCTCGATCGGTGGCGTCCTAAGTCCAAGAGCACCTTCCACTTGTGAAGGCGTGAAACCTGGTCACGCCGGCTGACAATTCGGTAGCCCGGCTACGCCGCCTCGCGCGCCCGCGCCCGGGGGCACCGAATCCGAGCGGCCGAGGGACGTTGCGGGCCAGCTATACACCCTGACTTACCTGCCCGAACCGCTCGGGGTTCGCCAGGGCAGCCTTGATGCACTCCCCAACCAGGCCGATCACGCCCTTCATGGCGTAAACGTTCTGTCGCCTCAATCTTGCTTTCCTTCATGTGAATCACTCCTTACCCAATTTGACACCCAAACTTTGTTGAAGCGAGTGGGAGAGAGGACATCTACTATTATACATCCAGGCACGACGGCGGGGGTGTGGTTCAATCCTGGGGAGGCCAAGCCCATCTTCTACAGTTGGCCCGTGATTCTACCAGTTGAAGTGCGGAAAAACAGGGGTTTACGTCAATTTTTCTGGTGGCGAGTCGGAACTGTAGTGCCACAACATTTCCTGTAGTTGGTAAACTCCTCTTGTTGTCATGGGTGATATTGCTATACTTGTGATGACAAAAGGA
>JAUWHT010000069.1 GCA_030605745.1 Pirellulales bacterium
CGGCGAGCCACGCAAATACCAGAGCCCCGCCCACCGACTTAACCAGAAGCAATACCACCCACATTGGCTACACAACCTTCGGGTCTGTGCCTCCCTTGCAGGCGGCGGACCGTACACATAGAAAACGTTAGAGTCAGCAAACTTGAATCCACCTCGGCGTGGATCCCGGCATCAACATCGAGAAATGGACCAACAACGAGGACGCTGATGATCCGACCGGGCCGCTGGTCGGTGAGGGCTGCCTGGTGACCTGGACTTACATCGTCACCAATCCTGGTAACGTTGCCCTGACAGATGTCGAGGTTACCGACGATCAGGGCGTTATCCCGATCTACCAGTTGGGCGACGACGGCAACGGGCTGTTGGACCCAAGCGAGACATGGATATACACGGCCTTCGGCATTGCTCAATCGGGCCAGTACGACAACCTCGGCGAGGTGGTTGGTACGCCAGTGGACCACGAAGGCGAGCCGCTGGAGGATTTCGACCCGGTGACCGCCAAAGACCCCAGCCACTACTTCGGCGTGGCCGCGGCGATCCACATCGAAAAGGCGACTAACGGCGAGGATGCTGATGATCCGACCGGGCCGGAAGTGCACGTGGGCGACGTGATAACCTGGACTTATCTTGTTACTAACCCCGGCAACGTCGCACTAGATGTCCCAGACGACAGGATCACAGACGACAATGGCACGCCCGGTGATCCGAGCGATGACTTCCACCCGACATACCTCGGTGGCGATGACGACGGCGACGGACTGCTGGATACGGACGAGACCTGGCACTACGAGGCCTTTGGCATTGCCCAGGCACACCAGTATCGGAACGTAGTCAACGTCGTTGGCACGGCGGTCGACGACCGGGGTGAGCCGATCCCGTGTATCTGCCCGGTAACCGACGAAGACCCCAGCCACTACTTGCCGCTGTCGAGCCTGTCGGGCTACGTGTACGTTGACGTCAATGATAATGGAATCTTCGACCCGAGCGAAAAACCGCTTGAGAATACCGTCGTGACGCTCAGCGGGACGGACGACTTGGGCACAGTCGGCCCGACAACGACCACGACCGATGCGAACGGTTTCTACATCTTTTCGGACCTGCGGCCGGGTGTCTACACGATTCAGGAGACCCAGCCGGCCGCGTATCTGGACGGCAAAGATACGATCGGCACTCCCGGCGGCGATGACACGGTAAACGACGAGTTCTCGAACATCGTACTGCCGGCCGGTTACGACGGCACCGAGAACAACTTCGGCGAGTTGGGGTTGGAGTTCCCCTCCAAGACGGCATTCATCTATCCGTGGGGCTATTGGGAAACCGATTACGACGGCAGCCCCGCGAATGGGGAAGATGATGGTTGCGGGTCCATGTCTGCGACGGGCGGCGGGCGGACCGTCCTAATGGGCACCGACGGCGATGACCTGTTCGAGTTCACTGCCGGCCCGACCGCCGACCAGTGGCTGGTCAAGCTCAACGGTATCGTGCAGCAGATCAATCCGGGCACCGAGTCCATGGAATTCGACGGGCTTGAGGGTAACGACAGGGTGGTGCTCCGGGGGACCGACGGGGATGAGACGTTGACGCTGCGGCCCGGTTCCGGGCTGCTCCTTGGCGAGAACTACACGGTGAGCGTGGTCAACGTCGAGTTGATCGTTGCTGATGGCCTGGGCGGCAATGACGTGGCGAAGTTCTACGACTCGCCCGGTGACGATAACTTCATTGCCACGCCCGACTACGCCGAACTCTTCGGTGACGGATTCGTCGGCCGTGTGGAAGGCTTTTATGCGGTGCACGCCTACGCCACGGCCGGCGGCACCGATGTGGCCAAGTTGTTCGACTCGCCCGGAGATGATACCTTCGACGCCCGGCCGATTGAAGCCGTGCTGTCTGGAACCGGGTTCTACAACCGGGCGAAGTTCTTCGAAGGGGTTCACGCCTACGCCACCTCAGGCGGCACCGACGTGGCGAAACTGTACGACTCTGCGGGCGACGACCACTTCGTGGCCGACCCGATCGCCGGCGTGCTGTCCGGCAGCGGGTTCTACAACCGGGCCAAGTACTTCGACGCGGTGCACGCCTACGCCACCGCAGGTGGCGCCGACGTGGCGAAACTGTACGACTCTGCGGGCGACGACCGCTTCATCGCCGACCCGGTCGCCGGCGTGCTGTCCGGCGGCGGTTTCTACAATCGGGCCAAGTTCTTCGACGGGGTCCATGCCTACGGAACCGCGGGCGGGCACGACGTGGCCGAACTCTATGACTCCGCCGGAAACGACCTGCTGGTCGCCGACGAGAGGCAGGCGGCGCTGTTCGGCGCCGATTTCCACAATCGGGCCAAGTTCTTCGAAGAGGTACAAGCCCACGCCAGTGCCGGAGGCAACGATGAGGCTCGGCTGAGCGACTCTGCCGGCAGCGACTACCTGGAAGCCGCCGCCAACTGGGCCCGGCTCCTCTACGCCGGCGGCCGGTCAACCTGGGTCGGCGATTTTGATCTGGTGGGCGCGGATTCGTCACACGGCGGGACCGATACCAAGCACGTCGAAGCGATCGATTTCATCATGCTGGCCACCGGCCCGTGGACTGACATCTGAGCAATATAGCCGGGACGCAACGCGTCGCGGTAATGCACCCGCGGGACGTTGTCCCCCGGCTATTGCCTGAGTTCGGCTGAAGTGTTACGTTTATTCTTCTAATGTCGTCGAGTCCGAAAGGAAACGAGGAGGGACTATGAATCCAGGAATTGACATGATTCTGGCCGAATTGCGTCTGCGCCTGGAAGCGATTTATGGCCAGCGGCTGGTGAAGTTGTTGCTCTTCGGTTCACAAGCCCGAGGTGATGCTGAGCCCGGGTCGGACGTTGATGTTCTCGTGGTGCTCAAGGGGGCTGTAGATCCCGGCAAGGAAATCACCCGGACGGGCGACATCGTGGCGCAATTGTCACTTCAGTTCAACGAAACGATCTGTTGCCTGTTCATCGACGAGGATCGATTCACCACACGTAACGGCCCGTTGCTGCGAAATGTCCGAAAGGAAGGGATACCAGTATGACGGAAGATCAGAGGGACCTTCTGTTGGCTGCTCGCGAAAGCCATGCGGCCGCGGGGCTGCTGCTGAGTGGTGGATACCCGGGGTTTGCTGTTTCTCGTGCATACTATTGCATGTTTTACGTTGCCGAGGCCTTTCTCGAGGGGGCGGAAATGTCCTTCTCGAAACACTCGGCAGTGATTGCCGCGTTTGGCCGGGAGTTCGTACAGACCGGCAAGGTACCCGTCGAGTTTCATAGATCTCTGCTGGAAGCTCTGGAACTTCGACATCAGGGCGACTACGGCCCGCGCAAAGCGGTCCCTCCGGAACAAGCTCAACAGCTTATCGCCCAGGCGAAACGCTTCCTGGAGGTGGCAGAAGAACTAATAGGACCGCTCCCCGTCGAGGAAAGCTAATAGCGAAACTCCAGGCCGGCGTTTATGCCGTGGGCCCAGAAGTCGGAGCCGGTCAGGGCGAAGGCCGGTCGCGCCGGGCCTTCCAACTCGCCGGGCGGGATTTGCGAGGGATTGATGACCCGGTCGATTTGATCTCCCGCACGCGCCACGTTGGCCCAGTAGAGGAAGTTGTATCCCAGGTGCGCCCGCAGGCGGCAGGTCAGATCGTACCCTATCTCCACACCGAACTGCGGAATCACCACGAAGTCGTTGCGCCAGTAGTGGCCGATATTGGTGGGCAGCGCGAGCAGTGCACCGTCGTAGTTGACCGTGGCCTGGCCGGGCACGGTAATCTCGGTGCTACCGGCGACGGTGGCCGTTTGCCGGTTGTTACCCAGGGCCATTTTGGCCAGCAGTTCCAGCGACCACCGTCCGCGGTAAATCTGGGCCATCAGGCCCAGTTCGCCGCCGTGGAAGTCGTTGGTGGTGCGAAAACCGTCATTGAGCGTGAACGCCGTCCCCACCTGTACCTGCCCGCCCTGTTGGGTCGATACCTCGTGCTCGACGATCGTGAGGCGGTCGCCAAGACCGTAGTACCGGTACCCACCGATCAGGTCCAAGCAGAAGCAGCGGCAATCGCAGGTGGGGGCGCAGCACGTCTCTTCGCAGCAATCACAGTCGCAACCCGAGCAGTCGTCGCACTCGCAGCACGAGCACTCGCAGCACGGTGGGCAGCAGTACAAGTTCTTGCGCACCCACACACCGGCGGATTCAAACTCATCCGAGGCCCTGATACTGATGTCTCCCAG
>JAUWHT010000379.1 GCA_030605745.1 Pirellulales bacterium
GCGGCGAGCCACGCAAATACCAGAGCCCCGCCCACCGACTTAACCAGAAGCAATACCACCCACATTGGCTACACAACCTTCAGGTCTGTGCCTCCCTTGCAGGCGGCGGACCGTACACATAGAAAACGTTAGAGTCAGGCAAATTTAAGTTGCAAGTAAGGAGGGAGTCTGATGAGAAGGTCGCGACGGATCGCACTTGGGTGGATCGGTTTGGCATGGATGTGGTTGATCCTATCCGGCTCGGTTGTGCAAGCAGTGCAACCGGACGGCGGGGCGGCGCCAGGCACGCCGTTGGTCAGCGACCTGGAACTCGACGCGGAAGGCTCGTTGCGCGGCGTGGTGGTCAATGTTCAGGGAGTTCCTGTTGCCGGGATCCCCATCGTGGTGCGAAAGGTCGATCAAGAAGTAGCCCGCACCACAACCGACGCCTTGGGTTGCTTCTCGGTCCCGTCCCTCGACGGTGGAGTTCACCAGGTGGCGACCGGACGTTACGCAAGGATGTTTCGTACCTGGATCGCCTCTACCGCGCCGCCAGAAACCGCACGCTTCGCCCTGTTGGTGGTGGGGGGTGACGTAGTACGCAGTCAGGTGCCGCTGGGGGAGTGCTTCTCCTCCCACGCAGTGGTCAACAAGCAGCCAAGTAGGCTACCGGGAAAGTGATGTTGACGCGGGTTGCGAGTTCCTGGTAAGACCCCTCCACACTTTTCGCGGGAATTCCCAGCGCTTGCCCGGCGCATGGCCCGTGCCGTGGTTCCCAAGACCACGGAGCGGGGCTCCTGGCCGGGGGCCTCCCCTTCCTTAGTCTCCATAGCTCAGCGTGTTTGCAAGATGGGTCGTTTGATGGCGACGCTGCCGCAGAGGGTCTGTGGTCGGAGGGCGCTTCTCCAGGCGGCCGAGGTTGTCTTGGCGGTGCTTCTCTCCGCCGGCAGTGGATGCGCCCGGCGGACGTATCTGGCCACGGAGCTGCCGACGGAGTTCGCCGCGCCGGCAAAGGCCAACATCGAGGAAATCGATCTCTCGCGATTGGCCAACTACTCAGTCAACAGCCAATTGATCGAGCGCGGCGATGTGCTCGAGGTAACGATCGTCACCGATTTCAGCAAGCTTTCTGCGACGACCACCCCGGTCCGGGTCCGAGAGGACGGAACGGCCGACATTCCGCTGATCGGCAAGGTTGCTCTAGCCGGATTGGAGTTGGAGGGTGCCGAGCAGGCGATCGCTGCCGCCGGCAAGAGCCGCGGCCTGTTCCGCAACCCACACGTCACGGTAACGATGAAGCGGCAACGGATGAACCGAATCACGGTTATCGGGGCGGTTGAAGAAGCCGGCGTGTACAGACTGCCGCGCGGTTCCAGTTCGCTTCTGGCGGCTTTGGTTTCGGCGGGTGGGTTGAGCGAGGACGCCGGAACGGAGGTGGAGATTAGGCGGCCGGTTGCCCGCAGCGCCGTGCCCGATCTAATCCCGCAACACACACCGCGCGTGGCGGAAGGCGTTCAGAACCAGGCTGAACCGGCCTCCTACCAGGCGGATCGGCCGGGTGGAACACCTACCCCTCGGATCACGCGAGTCAATCTTACCAAGGCGGCCACCGAGGGGTACGGCGGCGGATACCTGGACGACGGCGACGTGGTGATGGTCACCCGGCGGGCTCCGAAGCCGATCTACGTGATCGGGCTGGTGCGCAAGCCGGGTGAGGTCGAGTTGCCGCACAACCAGGATATGCACGTGCTCGATGCGATCGCCAAGGCCGGCGAACGCACCATCCAGGTCGCCGATCGGGTGATCGTCATTCGCCGCGTTGCCGGCCAACAGGAACCAATTGTCATCGAACTGAGTATCCGCGAGGCCAAGACCAACGGGGCGGCCAATATTCGGCTTGCCCCGGGCGATATCGTCAGCGTCGAGGAAACCCCGGCAACAATACTCGTGAAGACCGTCACCGACGTGATTCGGATCGGCATCGGCGGTTCGGTTGGATTGTTTTAGGAACCAATAGAGCCTTCGCATGTTACAGGAACCCACAGTAGTCTACTCCGAGACCGAGAAACACTCGGCTGCGCACGCCGTGCAGGCGTTGATGCAATTCCTGCTCGTCGTGCGCTACCGGAAGAACGTGATGTTTACGGCCTTGGCGGTGGCTTTCCTGTTGGGCGGACTGTACTACGCCACGGCGACACGCTACTACGCGGCCAGCGCGTCGATCCTGGTGACGGGGTCGGGTGTTGACGGGGGCCCCTGGTCCACACCACCCGAAGGCGGCCGGCAAACTAACCTTATGCTCACCTTCGAAAATATCTTCACCAGCGCCAAGGTGGTCGAAGGGGCCTTGCAGTACCTTCGCCCTGAAGACCGCATCGACATGGCCGGTGCTCCAAAAGAGTCCTGGGTCGCGATCCTACAGGAGAACCTCTCCGCCCAGGCGGTTCAGAGCACCAATATCATCCAGCTCAGCTATTGCTCCCGGGACCCCAGGGCCGCGGTCAGCGTGGTCAACGCCGTGGTGTACTCCTATGTCAATTTCCTCGACAAGACGCACAAAGGGACCGCCGGCGAGGTGATCCGCGTGTTGACCAAGGAAAAAGTTGAGTTGGCGGAGAAGCTCGCCCGCAAGGAACAAGAGTTGCTGGAGGCCCGCTACCAGGCCCAAAGCATCGGGCTCGGCGGCGACAACAACGTGCTGCCGCCCGTGGTGCAACGCGCCATCTCGTTCAACGAGGCGCTGACTGAAACCCAAAAGGAACGGGTGGAACTCGAGGCCTCGCTGGCCGCAATTCGAGCGGCGGTCCGCAACGGCGAGAACCTGCAACAACACGTCATGACCGTGGCCAACGTGGTCGGCAAGGAGATATTACTCCGAGCGATCGGGCTCAACAGCGGGGATTCCTACGCCCAGGCCGACCTGGAACGAAGGCTGTTGGAGGACAAAGCGGATCTGAAAGCAATGCAGGAGCACCTCGGACCGGCGCATCCCCAGGTGCTCGCCAAAATGGACAAGATACGCCTCACCGAGCAGTACCTGCTGAGCTATCACCAGCGGGTCAACGACCGGCTGTCGCAAATCCGCAATACCCAATTGGGCTCCATGCTGGTGCAGATGGTCCGGCAGAAGCTCACCGAGGCCTGGCAGCGCGAGGCATCGCTGAAGGCCCAGTTCGAGGCAGCGCAGGCCGAGGCCGTCAATCTCAACGGCCACCTCGCCCGGCTGGAAATTATCAAACACGACGTCCAGTGGCTCCGAAAGCTGCACGACCTGCTGCTGGAAAAGATCGCCGACATCAATCTGAAGCGTGGCGGGCCGGAAGTCCGAACGGCAGTAGTCCAGGAGCCGGTGGAGGCCGACAGCCCGGTCTCGCCGTCCCTGCGCCGCGTGATTGCCATTGCACTGTTCGGCGGCCTTGCGGCGGGTCTGGCACTGATCTATGTGCTCGATATCCTGGACGATCGCTTCCGCTCGGTCGAGGAAATGCAAGCACAGTTGAACCTCCCCGTGCTGGCCATGGTCCGAGAGCTCCAGCCGGCCGGTGCCTTCGGCATCGACGCGGTGCAAATGCACGTTGCCCCCAACTCTACCCAGTGCGAAGCATTCCGCACCTTGCGAACTGCCCTGGCCCTGGCCGACCAGCAAGCCCGACAAATCGTCATCTCCAGCGCCGAACCCAGTGACGGCAAGACGACCGTGCTGGCTAATCTGGCAGTCTCTTATGCCCAGTCGGAAAAGAGAACCTTGCTGATCGACGCCGATCTGCGCCGGCCCGGACTGACGGCCTTGCTCGGCATGCGCGGCATAGAAGGGCTCTCGGGGATCATTCGCGGCACCGGCAACGTGGTGGAAATGGCCACTGACCACGTCCGGCCCTCTGGAATCGAGGGACTCGACGTGCTCACTTCCGGCCCGCGACCCACTAACCCGGCCGAGTTGCTGGCCAACCCCAGGTTCTCCGAACTGTTGGCCTGGGCGGAAACCGTCTACGACCAAGTACTGATCGACAGCCCGCCGGCCTTGGCCACTAGCGACGCGGCCGTAATCGGCCGCCTGGCCGACGGCCTGGTGATCGTCGTGCAGCCCGACAAGAATCGACGCCGCCTGGTTACTCGCGCCATCGAAAGCCTTACCGCTTTGAAAATCCCGCTGTTGGGGATCGTCGTCAATCGGATCGGATCCGAGGGTAACCGCGGTTACTACGGCTACGGTTACGGCTATGGAGACGAGGGTGAGTACAAGGTGGACGAGGAAGAAATTGAAAATTCAGTAGTTCCAAATTTGGCCAGAACTAGCCTGTAAGTGTCCGAGTGGCCACCACCGGGCTTGCCCCGGTGGAGCCATGATTGGCCACTACAGCAAATGCGAAAGAAAAACCTCCTGCCCCCAATTCCCGTCGCCGCCGCAGGC
>JAUWHT010000254.1 GCA_030605745.1 Pirellulales bacterium
GGCGTTAGCCAAGCCGTGCAGGTAGCCAGAGTCGTTTTTGGGGACACCTCGCCCTTTACCAAGCAACCACGGCACGAGGATCGCATCGTGGTAAACAAGACTGTGCAGCGGAACGGGTATCCCCTGGCCTCCACCATACAACGCATACTGTACCCAGTATGCCATGTCGATATGGGGGATGCTCCAATCGGCCGCTTCTTCTGAGCTCACCACACCCACCTGGGTCCGGATGAAATCCAGACAATCGCCCCAGCACTTCAGGCAATCCGCACGGGTTGCAGGGTGCTCGGGGTTGTGACATTCATACGGGCACACGCAGGAGAAAACGTCGAGGTACGCACCGCGGAGCTTTACCCCCTGCGCCAAGATTAACCGGTAGTTCTTTTTGAGATGGCCCAACGCCAGCCGAGGGCAAAAGAAGGTGTATTTCCCACCCGCGCATCCATTGTCAAAATGCCGGCTGCCGTCGGCACGAATGTGGGTGTGGCGCTCGTCATACGACTTGCTGTCAAGATAGTAATCGATGTAATTGTCGTGGACGGCAAAGACATAGCCCAGTCGGTCACACGTATCGGCGAAAAGACGCATCCCGTCCCAGCCGCCGGCTTCGGGACAGGGCGGCAAGTTGTCCGGATGATTGCCGTAGCCGCGGAACTGCCAGGCGTCCAGGTGCACATAGGCACGCTTCATACCTTTCGCGGCGAGTTTCGGCGCCAATTCGCGAAGCTGCTCGGCGCGTTGGTCGAAACGCCAGAGGTGATAGTTTTTCGCGGGATTCTCCTTATCGTAGGCCCTTGATGACGGCCGAACATTGTGGAGGATCATGGGGGTAATTATGGGGCACCCGATCACCTTTTCGACAATCGGGCTCCGGGCGATTTTCTCCTTCAGTGACACAAACAGACCGGTCTCGATGGCGTGGCGGCGGTAGCGTTTGGCCAGATCAACGTAGCTGCCTTTCTCGAAAAAGCACAATCTGGCCCGTCGTGGATAAGCCAATTTGCCCAACGAATTCACCCAGCGGAGTTCCATCTGCGTAGTTGGCCCGCCGGCGGGATGCTCGAGTTGGAACCCGGCATCGTTTGGTGTTTCCAGAATGAGCATCGCCGCCGATTGGTCTTTCAGGTATCCCCACCAGGGCATGGGAAATCCAGAACCGTTGTGACACATGCCACCCGTCTGCACCCAAGCCCGCCTGGGCCAATTCCGTGGCAGCAGCAACCCTTGTCCGCTCGGGATGACCGTGAAATCTACCGGCTCCAAGGCGAACTGCTTAGGCCAGCGAAGCTCCTTGATGGCGGCGGTCCTCTCCGTTGGAACCACCTCGCAGACCAGGTCCTCCTCAGTGCCCTCCAGGCACACGAACAGTTGCAGGTCCAAATCTAATGTCTGGCCTTCGTGCTGGAATTGGCTAAGGTGAATTTTTACGCCTGACTTAAACCCGGTCTCGTAAGGAGTAATCTCGATCTTTCCGGCATCAGCCAGCCTAAGCCGGAAGCCTTTGTCTGCCACTTTAACGAGCAGGTCGTCTGCTGCCGAGGGGAGCAGGTCCCACGTGACAGAACCCACCTCGATGGTCATGCCGAGATCCGCGGCGTTGAGGATCACTTTGTGTCGCTGACCTGCGATGATCCACTTGCCGTTGTCCTGGCTGACCGAAACCTTCGGCGCCCCCCAATCCTTCTGTTCTGGAATCGGAACCTGCTGGCCCGACGCCACCGCGCACGCAAGTCCGGCGGCCACCAAGACCGCTGCAACCACGGCCTGCTGAACATAGTTTACTGACATTCTGCCGGATCGTTGTTTCTTCTGCATTTTTCTACTCCTTGCTTTGCGGGGTATGATCGGCCAAAACCGTTCAATTAAGGCCCCCTCTCCCTTTGGGAAGGGCTGGGGTGAGGGCGGGAAATTAAGCCCCCTCTCCCAGAGGGAGTAGGGAACTGATGGTGACGCTTAAAGGGTAAAGGGTATTGAGGTAGTGGCGGGGGGGGATGGGGTGGGGAAAGCTGTTCCATCTCGTTACCACACGGGGCGTGGGAACGAGAACAATAAAACACCTGGTGCTAGTAATCGTCGAGGGTAACGGGCAGCCCATCGTTGCGTACACACAAGCGACGGAACACCTCCAGGTCAATCGTGAACGCGATCGGCCGGCCCGATCCGTCGGCCAGCGAGGCGTTGAAGATACCAGAATGGGCGGAGCCGAACCGGTACGACCAAATGGTCGGAGAACTCGGGTTGTTGATGGAAGGGTGCTCCGAGTCGGGCCCGGGCGGATAGTACTGTGAACCGAGGCGGTAGATCTCGGGGTCCCAGCCTGTGGCCACACAGGGTTCGTTATCGTCAGTCGTCCGGCCGAGCATGTCCCGATTCAGTTGTTTGCCGCCAAGCAGCAGCGTGTTGGACGTCCCGTCCCTGACGTGGGCAAATTGCACACGGCCGGTGCCACGCCGGATCAGCACGCCGTTATTGCGGTCGAGACTAAAGGCGCTAATTTTTTCGCTGCCCGCGCAAGCCGCATAGTCGACCTTGGCCCCCCAGCCGTAAACCCGGGCCGGGCGACGGGTGGGGCAATAGTAGGTTGGGATCGGCGTGTAATAGATACGGCGGTGCACCCCCGCTGGATATATGTCGTCGCCAGGCTCATCGTAAAGGTTCATCTGCTCCAGGAACGGCAGTATCTGGTACGTCCAACTCCATTCGCTCCAATCGTATGGATAGACGGTCCAGAAACCACTGCAGTCGTCGGACACGGCTGGATGCCTCGGCTTGTCGCAGGCGTTCTTGCCTCCGTCGGGAAGCGATCCGTGGACTTCGTGATAACTGTGAAAGGCCAGCGCGATCTGCTTGAGGTTGTTGGCACACTGCATCCGCCGGGCTGCTTCACGAGCGGCTTGGACGGCCGGAAGCAACAGGGCGATCAGGATGCCGATGATCGCGATGACCACCAACAATTCCACCAACGTGAAACCATGCAGGGGACGGCGCATCAGAAACCCTCCATTCAGCACAACAACACACAACATAGCTGGCGGGACGCCAATGCTACTGCTAGCATACCTGTCGATTATACTCATCCCTACAATTCTGTCAAGCGCCAATCCAGAATCACCGGAATTGGTTGGAACCGAAGTTGCCTGAATCGTTGTAAGTGCTTATGCCAAAAGACATTACAACAAAACCTCCAGCCGAAAAAATTTGGGCCCGAAGGTCGAGATCATCAAAAAACCCGTGCGGATCGAAGAGCATTGCGCTGGGGCGTGGTCTTCTGTCGATCCTCGTGAACGGTTACCGGTTTCTTCAACAGGCTGCCAGCCAGTAACATATAATTGGGGATGAACGTTCCGGGAAGTGCTAAACCTAAACATGGAAAAATCCCTAGACCACAAGCTCGCCCGAATCCTGGCCGATCGGTCCTGCAACGACTTCATCCTCGCCGACGCGAAAGACGCCGACATGGCGTATGGACTGTCGGCACCGGGCCGCAGCCCGGAACACTACGCCGGCGAGGCCAAGTTCCGCACGCTGGACGAGTACCGCCAGCTTATGCGCGACATCGTTCATCAGGGCCTGGTCGACATCATGCTGATGAGTGCCAGTTCCAGCGAGGTGCTCACCATCCAGGAGCGGCTGTTCGACAACAGCCACGTGACCCCGGCGGTGCGGGCCAACGATACCACCGACATCTGGCTGGCGGCCGGCTCGGGTCGTTACGGCGGGCAGCCTTCCCGGCCCTTCCGCACGGCGACCATCGACCAGATTATGTGCGGCAAGGTGGAATGCGGGCCGGAGGAACGCCGAGTTGGCGCTGAGCTGGGCCTGTACTCGGTTACCTTCAACAACGACACTGAGTTGGACCGGGCGACGCTGGAGGCGTACAAGGCCTTCCGGCTGGAGGCGGAGGGGAAGGGGTTCCGTCACTTCCTCGAGGTCTTCGACCCGAACGCCCCCGGCGAGCATCGGCCCGAGGACCTGCCGCGTTTTATCAGCGACCATATTGTGCGGGTGTTGGCCGGGGTGGCTGGTCGTGGGCGTCCGCTGTTTCTGAAGATCGTCTATCACGGGCCGGCCGCCATGGAGGCCCTGGCCCACTACGACGAGTCGCTGGTGGTGGGCATCCTGGGTGGCTCGTCGGGCACTACGTTCGACGCCTTTCATATGCTCTGGGAGGCCAAGAAGTACGGCGCCCGGGTGGCCCTGTACGGTCGGAAGATCAATAATTCCGAGCACCAATTGAGCTTCGTGAAATACCTCCGCGCGGTTGCCGACGACCAGTTGGGCCCGGAAGAAGCGGTCCGTGCGTACCACGGCGAGTTGCAGAAGCTGGGCATCCGTCCGTACCGGTTACTTGCAGAGGATCTGCGGCGCGGCGATACCACGTCGGCCTACAGCGGTTCCGGTACAGGTATCGGTTCCCGGCGTCGTGTCACCACCGGGACGCGGCCTGCACCGAGCAGGCCGGCGGTCGAGCCTGACTTCAGCAAGATGACCCAGGCGGAGAAGGTCCAGTGGAACCTCGATCGTTGGAAGCGGATCCTGGGTTGACCGCGCAGCCCGGATTAGCCCGGATTTCTCTCACCAGGAAATTCACCACGGAGGCACGGAGGACACGGAGAAACGGCTTTGATTGGAGTTTTGGGAGCTTACGTCAGACATCAAAGTGTTTTCAACAACATCGTTGAAAAGCCTAGCCTTTCAATAATCTCCGTGTCCTCCGTGCCTCCGTGGTGAGAAACTCAGATTAGTAGTACAGGCATTTTGCCTGTGTTTCCTATTCACAGGCTGGAAGCCTGTGCCACTTTCGGGGTAGACATAATGGGTGGTGTGCGATCTGCGGTGGTATCTGTGGGCCAGTCCGGATATTCGGGTGTCCGGATTTGATGATTTCCCGTATAATCCAACTGTTTCCTTTCGGAAATACCACGCCAGTAACGTAGACTTACCTGACGGGGTATGGGATACTCACAAGCTACTGAGTGGATAGGTTCTGAGACCGTCGACCTGATGGAAGGCAACGATGAACGATCGTAGGTTGTCTCGGACCTCGCGTGAAACCGCGCAGTGGAAACGCTACCTGCCAGTGGCGTTGATGATCTGCGCCGGCGTGGTGATTTCCCTGGCGGTGTTTGCCGTGACCCGCGGCTGGGAGACCCGCCAGATACGGGCGGAGTTTGTCCGCGCGGCGGCGGACCGAGTTGCGAGCATCAGGGCCACGTTGCGGGCCGATCTGCGGCTGCTGGAGTCGGTCCGCTCATTGTTCCGCTCATCGCAGGTGGTCGAGCGGGACGAATTCGAGGAGTTCGTCAGGCCGCTGCTTTCTCGCGACCGCAGCATCCAGGCGCTGGAATGGATACCCCGTGTTCCCGGCGCCGAGCGTGCGGAGTACGAAGCGTCCGCCAGGCGAGATGGACTGGAGCAGTTCCAGATCACCGAGCAGGATGCCCACGGGCGAATGGTACGGGCTTCGCCGCGCGAGGAGTACTTCCCGGTCTACTTCATCCAGCCGCACAAGGGCAACGAGGCGGCCTTGGGCTTCGACATGGGCTCGGACCCCACGCGGCTGGAGGCGCTGCGGCGGGCCCGCGATACCGGCCAGCCCGCCGCCACCGAACGACTCGCGCTTGTGCAGGAGGCAAAAGACCAGTTCGGCTTTAGGATCTTCCTGCCGGTTTACAAGCAAGGCATGCCCACCGATACCGTCCGGGACCGCTGTAAGAACCTCGAGGGGTTTATTTCGGGGGTTTTCCGAGTCGCCGACCTTGTCGAAAGGCGCCCGGCGCGGTTACATCCAGCGGGCGTCGACACGTACCTGTGCGACCGGTCGGCCCCGGCCGGCAAACGCTTCCTCTACTTCCATTCGGCCCGCACCCGGAAAGTCCACTACCAGCCGACCGACGAGTTCGAGGCCGAGCATCCAAAAGGCCTGCACTTTATGGCCACGCTCGAGGTGGGCGAGCACCGCTGGGCGATCGTATGTACCCCGGCGCCCGGCTATTTTGCCGCGCGGAGGACGTGGCACCCCTGGGGGATGCTGGCCGCCGGGCTGATGCTGACCGCCCTTTCCGCCGGGTATGTGCTGATCGGCATCCGCTACACCGCACGCGTAGAACGGCTGGTTGATGAACTGCAGGAAAGCGAACAACAATTCCGCGGCCTGGTGGAGACCACAAGCGACTGGATATGGGCGGTCGACGAGAACGCTATCTACACTTACACCAGTCCGAGGGTGATGGACCTATTGGGATACGATCCGCAGGAAGTGATCGGCAAGACGCCATTCGATTTTATGCCCCCGGAGGAGGCGGAACGTATCGCCGCATTGTTCCGGGACATGGCTGAGTCCTGGAAGCCTCTTGTGCGAATGGAGAACACGAATCTGCACAAAGATGGACGACGCGTGATACTCGAGACCAACGGCGTGCCAATTTTTGACGCAGACGGCAATTTTCGGGGTTACCGGGGCGTTGACCGCGACATCACCGAGCCGAAGCGGGCCGAGGTGGCCCTGGCCAAGGCCAAGCAAGCCGCCGAGGTAGCTAACCAGGCCAAGAGCGAGTTCCTGGCAAACATGAGCCACGAAATCCGCACGCCGATGACGGCCATTCTGGGCTTTGCCGAACTGCTGATGGCCGGCGACCTGTCGCTGGGCGAACAAGCCAGTTATTTGGAGACCATCCACCGCAACGGCGAAGTCCTGCTGAGGCTGATCGACGACATCCTCGACCTGTCGAAGATCGAGTCGGGCAAGATCGACCTGGAGTTGATGGATTGCTCACCCCGGCAAATCGTCGTCGACGTGGTGGCGCTGATGCGGGGCCGGGCAATAGAGAAGGGGCTGAGCCTGGAGGTCGACTACGGGCCGGCCCTGCCCGAGACCATCCGCACCGACCCGGTGCGGATGCGGCAGATCCTGGTGAACCTGGTGGGCAACGCTGTGAAGTTCACCGAGCACGGCGGTGTGCGAATCGCCGTCCGCTGCCAGCGCAGGCCCGGCGTTGCGCCGAAGATGCGGCTGGTGGTTGCCGACACAGGCATCGGCATGAGTGCCGACGGGATGGCCCGGCTGTTTGAGCCTTTCACCCAGGCCGACACGTCCACTACCCGCTGTTTCGGCGGCACCGGGCTGGGTCTGACCATCTCGAAGCGCCTGGCAAAGCTGCTCGGTGGCGACATCCAGGCACAGAGCGAGCCCGGCAGGGGCTCCGTCTTCAGCTTGACCATCGATCCGGGTCCGTTGGAAGGGGTGGCGATGGTGTCGTCGCCGCTGAAGGCCCCGCCCAAGGAAGTTGGACCGGCAAAAACGGAAGAAGATCAAACGCTCCGAGGCCGCTTGTTGCTGGCCGAAGACTGCCCGGACACCCGGCAGTTGATCCGCGCGGTCCTCGAGCGGGCGGGCCTGGAGGTCGACGAGGCCGAGAACGGCCGGGTCGCCTGCAAGATGGCCTCCACATCGGCGGCCGAAGGAAGACCATACGATCTGATCCTGATGGACATCCAGATGCCCGACCTGGACGGCTATCAGGCCATCCGCCGCCTGCGCCGCGACGGCTGGCAGCAACCGATCGTTGCCCTGACGGCGTACGCGATGGCCGGAGACCGCCAGAAATGTCTCAACGCCGGATGCGACGACTACGCCTCCAAGCCGATCGATCGGGCCGAGCTGTTGGCCGTCATCGCTCGGCATTTGGGTCAGACAGCCGCTGCCGAACAGGCTTCTGACGATCAGGAATCGACCGGGGAGCCAGCCGGGCTGCTGGAGGGCGGCTTGCTTGACAAGGCCAAGGTGGGCGAGCTGCTCGAAGCATTTTCCGGCGACTTGTCGGAGCGCGCCGAAAAGATCGAAAGCGCGTTGCAGGTCCGCGATTTCCCGTCACTGGTGGAACTGGCCCATCAACTCAAAGGGACCGCCGGTATCTACGGCTTCCCACAAATCTCCCATACCGCCGCCGTAGTAAACAGCCAGGCAACAAAGCCGGACGATCTACAGCAGCTTCAGGCGGTTGTTTCCGAACTGGTCGACCTGTGCCGGCAAGCTGTGGCCGATATACGGGGAAAGGCAGAATTGCAAATTGCAAATTGAAAATTGGAAAGATGCCAGGCGGCAGAAATCAATTTGCAATTTGCAATTCTCTGACTCTAACGTTTTCTATGTGTACGGTCCGCCGCCTGCAAGGGAGGCACAGACCTGAAGGTTGTGTAGCCAATGTGGGTGGTATTGCTTCTGGTTAAGTCGGTGGGCGGGGCTCTGGTATTTGCGTGGCTCGCCG
>JAUWHT010000458.1 GCA_030605745.1 Pirellulales bacterium
TCCCATCGATCGCAAGAACCACGGCTCCGGACACTCACGCCGACCCCAAACACCCTTCAACCGCCCGACAGCTTCCTTCTCCCCCGGCACCAACCGCAAGAACCCGGCCAAATCACCCAGCGGTGAGAAATGCGGGCTAAATGGACACCTGGAAAGTAAGACTTGCCCCCGACTTGCACCTTGGCCGGGATCACCGCGAGGTCAGCCGGGTGCGACATGGCCGCCGTTAGGGGGAGCCGAGACATAAGCGCGTGGTTGAGAACGCCCCCAGCTTCGCCGTAGACGGCCGTTTGGCGTACAGGTGGTTTTTGCATGGCCAGCCGTCCAGGAGCCCCGCTGCGGCTACGGTGGGCGACGGCCGGTAGCTCCTCCGGCTCGTAGGCTTTCGGGCTGCGAAAGAACTTGCGCAGTCCGTCCGACGTGATCTGTTTCTTGGCCAGCCGCATGTCGGCAAGCCACTGCTGCATTTCGTCGGGATGCTCGGCGGCTATGCGGGTTTCCTGTCGCCACTTTTCGACAGTTTGATTGCTTGTCTCCAATTCTGCCGCCACCCCCCGAATGCTGTACAAGGCACCTTGTACACCGTCTGGGGGGCCTATCATCTCTCCCAACCTCACCTCGGCCCAGATCATGTGCTCGGCAGCATCGTTGCTGGCAGCAAAGCAACCTCGCTGGCGTAGGGCTACGGCGCGCGGGGTGAGATGAACACCACGACCGCCGCCAGAAACGGAGCCCCATTGGATGCCCCGGCAAACTTCAGCCGGCCCCTCAGAAATCGAACCTCCGATGTCAGGGGCAATGCTGAAAGTGGACTAACTTCGTGGGACCCTCTTCGCGGATTTCTTTGGCGCAGGGCCGGGCTTTGCACGCTGGGCATTCTTGGTCGGCTCTCTAATTGTCTCTGCCTTCAGTAGTTGCCCAGATATGGGGCTAAAGACTGGGATCGGCAATGCTGGCAGGCCCATCCGAACCGTCACCGACTGGACATACTCGCGGAAGTAGGGCCATGTGTTGGACGTGCTGTTCAACTCGCCAAATGCCATAATGTGTGGTTTTCGCAAGCCCTCGGTCGAACTAAGACTATACCGGAGACAGAACACCACGGTTATCCGCAGCGGGTCTTCTTCGGCAGACTGCTCATAGCGGCCACGCAAGTCGAACCGCACATGAGCGCGGACTTCGCGCTCCTGCCGAATCAGCGCCGGCGTTGTCTGGATTTCAAGGTGCAATTTGGTCGGCAGTCTGTGATCGTCAAGCGCCAGCTTCGCAGCCGTTTCGACCAGTCGGATGTCGATAGCTTGCACGCGCGCAGCTACCTTCTCTGCGAGTTCGCGCTTCGATTGTGCAATCGCACTTGCTTTAGCCATTGTTACTCCAGCACGGGCATCAGGGTCCGCCGAGAATCAGGAGGAGCCAGGGCCAGACTCGTAGGCCAGCGGGGCGGCTCCCCATAAGAACCGATATCCGCCGCGAAAACGACCAAGGCCACCTGAATCGGCTGCCTCTGGAGCGCATCTTGCCCTTCATCGGACAAATGGAGTGTGCGGCTCAGCGCGGTGAAAACGTCAGACAGGGTTCTGATCGTCATGTTCGCGTGGCCGTCAAGCAGTTGGGTCACATACCCTTTGGACTTCCCCAGTCGCTCAGCAAGCTGAGAACGCGAGACGCCAGCGTCATCCATGATCTTGCAGATCAACTCCGTGGCCTCCAGGATCGCGCGCTCCTGCTGATAGAGCCTGTATCCTTCCGGGGTCTTGATCAATCGTTCACGCAACATCTCGGGCATCCGATACTCCCTATACGGTTAGGACTCGATACGGGTTACAGTGGTCGGGATTATCACTACTATCGGGCCATGTGTTCATCGCGTATATCCTTGGCCCGTTGCAGTTCCTCACGACGCCACCTGCGGCCTGTCTTTCGGAAGCCGTGCGTAAGGAACCAGGTACGGCGAACCTGGAAGCAAGCAACTCGGATTTGCCCCCGCTTGAAACCATAGATGCCGTCGGCCTCATGCTTGAATTGTTCCGTATTCCTGATTTCCCCGTACCCGGTCAGTCTCTCAAACAATACGTACAGCCTGCGCTGTTCTGACTCCGTGAGATTGTCGATGAATTTCTTGGCTGGCATCTTGCCGTTGGCGCGGACAGCGTACGCGACGCTGCTCCGCCTACCCCTTGCAATGATACGATCTTCGTCAGCATGATCCATTCAAGTTTAGCTTTATCTAAACTGATGGCAAGGGGGGCCCCCGCCGGGAGGGGTGACCGCGAGCGTTCAGCGCAGACAGACCAAGCGTTACAGTACCCAGCACGACAGGACAGGTCAATCCCCACCACTGGACACTCTGGGGTGCATTTTCACCACGTTGTGTGCCGAATCGGCCCGAAACCGGCGAAACTCGGCACTTTCGGCCAGAATCGACGCCCTGTGCGGCCCGCAGACGCGATGCAACGGGGACGGTCGATGTTTGACACCTTTCCGACAAGTGCCCCTTAGAATCGAAATCCGGCAGGTCGACACGCCGGGGGCGACGGCATTGGTTCAATCGTTTGCACATTCTTCAATTTCTCTGACTCTAACGTTTTCTATGTGTACGGTCCGCCGCCTGCAAGGGAGGCACAGACCTGAAGGTTGTGTAGCCAATGTGGGTGGTATTGCTTCTGGTTAAGTCGGTGGGCGGGGCTCTGGTATTTGCGTGGCTCGCCG
>JAUWHT010000425.1 GCA_030605745.1 Pirellulales bacterium
CCCACCAACCAGGAAATCCAGACCGATCGAGATTCGGGTACTTGACCCTGTCTCGGATTTATGCGATACTAAGAATGATCGCTCATGGGTAACACTTCGGCACGGCCGAAGGCCCATCAAGCGGTTGCGTGAACGGTTACCCTTTCTTTCTCAGCTTTGCTTTCCAAGCGCGATGACTCTGTCAGCGACTGCTGAGGCAGGAACAAGATACTGTTCGAAGGTTTGGATATTCTTGTCAGTAATCCCGATTTGATACTCAACACCGCCTCGGTGTTGATGACTCAGGCAGGGATTGTCCTTCACGTTGTCGTGCGAAAGCACCCAGTAACGAATAGCATCAACCCAGACGCCGAGAAACACGAAGACGTCGCAGATATCCAGCTTGAGTTGTTGGAAATTCATCCAGAATGGGCGGTCAGAGTCGGTACGGAGGGCTTTGGAAACAAGATCACCCCTTTTCTTCGTATCGATCGCTCTAGCAGCTTTGACTTCTACTCTAACACCTTCGATCCAAAGATCGTACTGGCCTTCATAATCGGGATCGCTGACTTTGTCCGCCTTCTTGAATCGCGGGTCCAGATCCCGAAGATGTTGCTCGCCCCAAATCTGGCCAAATATCCGTGGGGCCAAGCCGTAGAGGTTGAGGTATTTGTTGGCAGAAACGTACTTGCCCCTCAAGTCCTCGTAATCCTGAAACGTGATTATGGACCGATCTCTGAGGAACATCAGGATGTATTCATACTCGTTGAATGGGAACACAGAGACAAGCCCCTCAAGACGAGCATTCAACATGCCTCGGTCTTCACGGTCCAGGGAGGTAATTAGCCATCCAAGATAGTCACGCAGTTGCTGTTGAGTCATACACTTCCTCCATCTCGGGAAAAGGATTGTGCCACTGCCAGCCCGTTTTTCCGGTGGCCCTGTAGTTGTCGAGTCTTCTAATGGTCAGTTCCGCAAATACTGGATCAAGGTCAAACGTGACAACTCTCCTGTTGAGCCGTTCTCCTGCAAGAAGGGTTGTTCCTGAGTGGGCAAAGCAATCAAGGACAACGTCTCCCTCAAGACTACTCGTCAGCAAAATGCGTTCGATGGCCTTGAGTGGTTTCTGAGCATAGCAACCTGGAACATTCTCCTCCATCCGGTAGAAAACCTGCTGGATATCGACCCAGACATTTCCCGGACGGATGTTGTCTGACCTGCTGCGCTCAATGTTCTCGGTCTTTTTGCCGTTCACGGTTTTGTAGTAGCCTCGTAGTATCTTCGGGATATCAGTATATGTGACTGTAAAGGAGGGAGTTCCGTGGACGTAATGAAGCAACTCTTGCCTTACCCACATCCAGTTCTTCTGAGTGCCATATCCCCTCTGGTTTCGCAGTGTGATGAGATTTCGCGGAGTAAACTCCTGAAATGCTCGCATCATCATGATGAAGTCGGGAAGAGGCTGGAAATTGTCGCGGACATCGGCTCCAAGCCAGACATAGAAGTGCGAGTCACCTGCCATGAAACGAGAGCAGTTTGAAACCCACTGCCGAGAGAAATCCATATAGTCTGAAAGAGACTGCTTGGACAGGTTTAGCGTGTTTGCATTGCCCACAGCAACATTGTAAGGAGGATCATTGACAATCAGCGCAGGACGAGCATCCCCGAGAATCTCTCGAAGATGCTCGGATTTCGTGGCATCGAAAACCCCTACCCGGTGACCAAGAACAGGGTCTTCCCATATCTCCCCTGGTCTGAGACGGCAGTATGGTAACAGCCGCGTTCGTAGCTCAGGATCGGCGTCGAGCCTTCCGAATGACTCTCGTGCTTTTCCGTTTGTGCAGCAGGATGCCACTGCAACATCTCCAAATAGGTCTCGCTGTATGGTCTTTTTCATGGGCCTACGATAGCAGGTTCAGAAGGACTTTCATGTACTGGTCCCGGTTTCGATCGCCAGCGGCTCAATTCGCTCGTGCCCGACGTGCTGTCGGGCATAGACCAGACAGGCTTGCACATCTTCCGGCTCAAGCCACGGATAGCCCTCGAGGATCGTCTCGACTGTATCTCCTGCGGCCAGCATCCCGAGCACGTGCTCCACGGCCAGACGGCGTCCTCGAATGATGGGCTTGCCGCCGAAAATCCTCGGATTGACACTGATGCGTTCTAATAGCCTTTTTTCGTCCATGGTGGCCTCCAAATTTTCCTGTCTGAACAGTTTCTAGCATGTTAATTGTAGCAAAGATTTGTTCCCTTTCAATCATCGTGCCTTCAAGAAGTACGCCCCCATTCTTTCCAGACGGACATGGCTGGTGGCCAATTATTGATCTGGAAATCGGCCCGTGAATGTGATATACATACGTCCACGTCGCAGTACTGCAAGATTGCTCTTTGGAAATACAGAATTATTGGATTTAGGGCGGCTAAAACGTCCAACAATTCGAGCACCTTTAAGTCGTTGCTGTAGCAGTGGTTAAGACGAGGATCGCTGCCGGCCAATTCGGCTTGACAGATGTTTGGGTAAACCCGGATTGCCGACGCTCCGTTGCTGCAAGTTGGTCCCTGGCAACACGTTACGACCGCATCCGGCGGCCGATGGGAATTTTTGGGCCGGTGGAGCATACGTCCATAAACACCAACAATTCATAAAACCCCGGAAAAACGCTACCCGAGGCGAACGTACATCAACTACTCAGAGCCGCTCGAGTGCCCGGTCGATCCGTCTGAGGCAGCTTGGTTTGCCGAGGATGGCCAGGGTGTCGAACAGTCCCAGCCCGATTGACCGGCCGGTTGCGGCTACGCGGACGGCGTGGATGATCCGGCCGATCTTGATTCCTTCGGAGGCGACGAACTCGTGCATCAGCTTTTCGAGCGTTTCGGTGTCGAAAGGTTCGGCGGCCGCCAGTTGGTTTTTGAACTTTGCCAGCAGCCCGGCCGCGTCGGCCTTGCGAATACGTTTGTCGAATGCCTTATCATCGTAGTGTAACCGGTCGTCGGGCAGGAAGAAATAGTCGTACTCCAGGATGTCGCCGGCGGTTTTGATGCGGTCGCCGGCTGCTTGGAGGATCGTGGCAAGTTTCGGTTCCACGTTGCTAGGCGGCGGAGCAGTCACCAACTGGGCCTTCTGCAAGTACGGCAGCACCATGGCAACCTTCTGCTCGATCGGCAACTGCTGCATGTGGCGATCCTGGAAGGCCCAGAGTTTGGCCGGGTCGAAACTTGCCGGCGACTTGATTACCCGGTCCAGCGAAAAGCTCTCCAGCAGTTCCTGCCGCGTGAAGTGCTCGGTCTTGTCGTCCAGCGACCAGCCCAAAAGCGCCAGGTAGTTGATGATCGCCTCAGGCAGGTAGCCCACCTGCCGGTAGAAATCCACGATCACCGGGTTGAACGCCTCGGGGGTCGTATCGAGCCCGACGGTCTGAGCGATCTTCCGGCCGTGCTCGAACCGCTGGGCGAAGTCGCGGTTCTTCAGGTACTTGGCCAGCTTCCGTTTGCTGAGCTTGTTCTTGCTACCCGGCTCGGCCACGTACGGCAGATGGGCGTACTCGGGCAGTTCGTAACCCAGCGATCGGGCGATAAACACCTGCCGTGGCGTGTTCGACAGGTGCTCCTCGGCGCGGATCACGTGGGTGATCGCCAGGTCGTGATCGTCGACCACGCTGGCCAAGTGGTACAGGCACGAGCCGTCGGTCCGCTGGACGACGTGGTCCTGCTCCTGGGCCCAATCGAACTCGACCTGCCCGCGGACCAGGTCGTCGATCACCAGTTTACCCTCGCGGGGCATCTTCAGGCGTACCACCGGCCGGCGGCCCTCGGCTTCGAAGCGGGCCTGCTGCTCGGCGGTCTCGGCCATGAAGCGGCGGCTGTAAACGAACGATCGCTTCTCGCGCTGGGCCATCTCGCGTTCGGCCTGGAGTTCCTCGGGCGTGGCATAGTCGTGATATGCTGCGCCGGTGGCCAGCAGCCTCTCGACTGCCGCGCGGTGCTGCTCCAACCGTTGCGACTGGTAATACGGCGCATACGGCCCGCCCACCTCGGGACCCTCGTCCCAATCGATCCCCAGCCAGCGCAGCCCGTCGAGGATCGGCCGAAGCGACTGCTCGACGTTCCGCTGCTGGTCGGTGTCGTCGATCCGCAGGATGAACTTACCGCCGCTCTTCTTGGCAAACAGCCAACAGAACAACGCCGTGCGGACACCGCCGATGTGAAGATATCCGGTCGGACTGGGAGCGAATCGGGTGCGGATCATGGGAAGGATGAAGGATGAACGAACGCCACAATCAATAGTAGTATACCGCAGACGTGTGAAGCCGCAAGCGATCACCCTGATGATCTATCATTCGCCATTCATCCTTTATCCTTCATCCTTGTTTCCAATTGCCGTGCTGTTTACGTTCCCGCTCCAGCCGCTGGCGCATGAGGCGTTTGCGGAGCGATTTTCGCTCTTGCTTTGTCAGCTTGCGGCGAACGGGAGATGCTACTGTTTCAGCCCTCGATGCGCGAGCCTTCCGCTTCAGCACTGGTTGAGGCGTGTGGTGTGCGGAATCGATCGTAATCCACTCGTCGGCAGCCGAGGAGGATGCTTCTTCGTACTCCTCTTCAAGTTGGTCGTCCAGTGTCGGCTCACGACGCGGCAGCAGGCCTTCGGCGTCGAGGATCACGTATCGGGCGTGCAATCCCATCGCCAGCAGCAGGAGCAGATTGCCGACCATCTTGGCCCCTTCTTCGAGCATTACCGCCCGGGCGCCGCTCTCGGGCAGCACCCATTCGAGCTGCACTGCCACGGCCAGGACATAACACGCGGCAGCGGCCAGCAACGCACCACTCGAAAGCCGACAATGACGCATGTCCACCAGTAACCGCGAGCTAACCGCGCCGAGCAGGAAGAAACATGGAACCATCCACCAGACCGAACCGTCGCCGAACAGTCGGGTGCCGGTCACCTGGACCATCATCTCCTTAAAACCCTCGTGCAGGCTGGCGGTTTGGTCGACGCTCATCAGCAACCAGCACATCGCGGCCCACAGCCAGACCCGATAGTACCCCTGGTAGTCATCTGTCTTGTACCGGCGGATCGTGTAGACGATCACGGCAATCAGGCCGGCCAGTAAGAGTGTAACTGAAGAGAACCAGACGGCCAGGCTCCCCTCGCCGTCGAGGTCCAGCGCGGCGACCCGGCCGTCAGCCGTTGTGGGGGCCAAATCGGACATCCAGGCGTAAAGGACTTCCAAGCCCGCCACGCAGGCCAGCCCGGCCAAAAGCAGCAGCCCAAAGGTGGTCAGCCGCCGCGGCACCAGATCGGTCAGCCGTAGTTGTTCGTCCATGAAGTCGGCGTCTCCGTAATTTTCGGACTTCTGTGCCGGTTGTTGCGACGATCCAACCCGAAACGCGGGGCGTACCCCGGGCGCGCCGGGCGCGCCAGAAAACTCGTCGGTGAACAACCGGCGGCGCCGGTCGTCGCGTTGGCCACTTCGACGGAACTGTGTGGACGAGTTCAGAGACACGACTGTCCCTTTGGCGGTTGTGGAAAAATCGCGCAGCTTCCCATAACCGCTTCGGCATTTCCAGGCCCGTGAGTCTACTGCGGTGTCGCCATTTCAGACCGCTCGCCTGGGACAGTTGGGCGGGCCTACTCGCCCCGGCCGGCACAAGCATTACATGTCGTGCCAATTGCGCAGATCTCCAGAAAACGGCGCCGCGTGGACGCGGCGGCTAAACTGCTATGGACTACGACTCCTCGGCCACAACGGGATTGCGGAGTACGCCCGCAGTGCGCAGCCCAGCATCGCTCCGGTAAGTGACCAGTTTCATGCAGAACTCCTGGTGTACAGTGGGCCGCCGTGCTCAATAGCAGTATGCGCATATAGTTTAGCCGCCGGGCTTACCCGGCGCGTTCGCCCTGGAGCAAATTGGTCCTCAAACAACGCGCCGGGCAAGCCCGGCGGCTAAACAAACGTATGATGAATAATCCTGTAGCCAACCAGCGTAGCGAATCGGCCGTTGCCGGGCAAAGACCGGGACGTCTGTGCCGGTTGTGCGGGCGAATACACCTGGGAGAAGTAGTCGTTTTGACCCAACTCCATGCGTGACCTAGATTTTCATTGACGAGATGCCCACACAAGATCGGCACCAATGGCCAATACCCCAGGTTCCCAAGTTCAATCCGGACAGCCCGCCGGGACCGGTGACCGGCCGGTGTCGACGGACCATTGGATGTCGGAACTCGGCGCGCTGCTGCGGGAGTTGGAAGATGTCACCTCCGCCGGTGCCGTTCTGCCTCCGGTCGTAAGCGAGCAGACCGACAATCAGCTTGTCCAGGTCCGGCTGGGGACCGCCAGCAGCCTGTTTTCCGCCTTACAGTGCAAGCACGCAGCGACGGCGGGTCACGCGTTGCGGGTGGCGTTAACCTGCTCGGCCTGGGCACTGCGGATGCGGCTAAGACAAGAGCAGCGCGACGCGATCGAAATCGCTGCCCTGCTGCACGACGTCGGTGTGATCGGCGTTCCCGACCGAATCCTCTTGAAGCCCGGCCTGCTGGACCCTGATGAAGCAGCCGTTGTGGCGCGGTCCCGTCACATGAGCCTGGAGATCATCCGCCAGAGTTGTAATTCGCCAGAGATCCTTGATATCGTCGAACACGTGCCGGCCTGGTACGACGACAGCCGGCCCGGCTTCCGGCTGGCCGGTCCCGATCTACCGCTGGGCGCGCGGATGATCGCCATCGTCGAGGCCTTCGACTCGATGACCACCGATCACGTCTACCGGCCGGCCATGTCGCACGAACGGGCGATGACCGAGTTGTTCGACTGCGCCGGCACGCAATTCGATCCCGAGCTGGTAGGGCAGTTTGCCGAGTTGCTCGATGCCGACCAGGCGGAACTCCACCGGGAGGTCGCCCAGCGATGGCTCAGATCGCTCGATCCGGAGTTGGTCAACTCCCGGTGGCAACTCAACTGTGTCCCGTCGCAAAGCAGCCAACCGACCATCGACGCGCTGTTCCAGGCCAAGCTGCTGGACAACATGTACGACGCGGTGGTGTTCATCGATGCCGGAGGCCAGGTCAGTTTGTGGAACCACGGCGCCGAGCGGCTAACGGGCATCTCCGGCAGCAGCGTGGTCCAACGCCAGTGGCATCCGGACCTGTTGAACGTCTCCGATGAGAAGGGGAACCCTGTCGACGAGCCCGATTGCCCGGTCACTTGTGCGATCCGTTCGGGCGTCCAGTCGCTGCGGCGGCTGGCGATCCGTGGTCGGACCGGGCAACCCGTCTCGGTCGATACCCACGCCATCCCCGTCTTGGCCCCCGACAGAACAACGCTGGGTGCGATCCTGTTGTTTCACGATGCCTCGTCGGAAATCTCGCTTGAGGAGCGTTGTCAAAATCTGCACGAGAAGGCCACCAGAGACCCGTTAACGCAAGTGGCCAACCGGGCGGAGTTCGACCGGGTCCACGAGACGTTCCTGGCCGCACACCAACAGCAACAGCTACCTTGTAGCTTGATGATTTGCGACCTGGACCGGTTCAAACTGGTCAACGACACCTACGGGCACCAGGCGGGCGACGAGGTGATCAAGAGCCTGACCACGCTGCTGAAGGGCTCCTGTCGGCCGGGCGATCTGGTGGCCCGATACGGCGGCGAGGAGTTCGTCATGCTGTGTGCCGACTGCGACAATGCGGCGGCCGCTCGACGCGCCGAACAAATCCGCAGGACGCTCAGCCAGATGCCTCAGCCGAAAATGGCCGGCCGACCGGTCACCGTCAGCTTTGGCGTTACTGAAATCCAACCTGGTGATACCCCCGAGACCATGCTCCGCCGCGCCGACCGAGCACTACTGACTGCCAAGGCCAAAGGCCGCAACAACGTCATACAACTGGGAACCGGCCGCCGCGGTGAGTTGGCCGATCCGCCGGCGGCTTTCCGGCACCGCAAGAAAGCACGATCAAACCAACTCATCGAGCAAGTCCTAGTGACCCCCGTACCTATCAAGATAGCCATCGAGAAGCTTCGCGGGTTTGTGGCCGATCATCGGGCCAAGATCGTCAAGATCGACGGCAACCACGTCCGGTTGGAGATCGACGACAAGCATCCCGGCCGGCTACGGCGTCTGACCGACCGGCCGGTCACCTTCTGCGTCGACCTCCGTTTTGAAGAGGAGCGGATCCACAAAGACCCGACCGACCCATCTTCCGGCGGGTTGCTGCGGACGAAGATCCAATTCAGCATCAGCACCCGTAAGAACCGCGATCGACGCCGCAACGACGTGTCCAACCGTGCCCGGCAAGTCCTGGTCAGCTTCCGATCCTACCTAATGGCCAGCGAAGAAGAAGGGCGGCCCCAAAAAGGGGCCCTACGGCGGGCCAAGCGCATCCTGACCCCCTGGCTAGCGAGATAAGGCTCCACCGAGCCGCCGGGCCGCCTGAGTCGAACATGCAGTCGCCGATAGCCGGGGGACAACGTCCCGCGGGCGTGCCCCGCGACGCGTTGCGTCCCGGCTATTTCCAATCCTCAATCCCCAATCCCCCGCTTCCCCTATCTTGCCGGAAAACCGAGAATTTTGGCATTGACCAGCCGGTCGAGGTGTCTATAATCCGCCCACGCTTGTCGGCAACGGTTTGACGAGCGGAGTTCGCGCAGACTGCGTGGTTTGGGCGAAAAAAGCGCGCAGAATCACCAACTTCTCAAGAAAGTAGTAATGAATCGGGTGCTGCGGTTCGATTTACCCCTAAAGCGCCCGACACGTCTCGTTTCAACCGGGTCTTCCTTCTCGTCCGTTTCTAAAGGACACCAAAGCCATGCGAATCTATGTTGCGCAGTGTGCATTTGTCGTATTGACGATTGTCAGCCTGTCCGGCTGCTACAGCGGCGGCAGGTGGACAATGCCCGATCTCGCGTTCTGGAAGCAGAAACCGGAACCTTCTTCCGCCGCTTCCGCGGCGACGGCGGCAGGCACTACGATGATGCCCTCGGTTGCAGCAACGACTCCGACGATGCCCGGTTCAGAAGACACCGGTTACGCGGCGGCAGGCACGACGACACCTTACTCCACGGCCACGGCGGCACCGGCAACCACGACGTACCCTGGTGGTATTGCCGGCTACCCGACCACCCAGCAACCATACCCGTCGACTCAGTCGCTCCCATCCGCCAACCAAAGCTATGGGGTAGGCGCCCGCCCCAATTCCCCCATGGCGCCACAGCAAGGGCCTTACGGCACGGACAACTACACGTCGACGCCGCCGGCATCACCGTATTCGAGCACAACGCCTTACACGGCTACCACCACGCCTTCATACGGCTCTAAAGGGGCCACCAGCGCCGGCAACTACGGCGCGGCCGGCACGACCGGACCGTACACCAACCCGGTCCGGACTGCCACCCTGCCGTATCGTGGCGGAATAGACCAACGTGACAGTGGATCGGATCGATATGGCACTGGATCGGACCGGTACAGCAGTGGGTCCGACCGATATAGCGCTGGACCAGACCGTTACGGCAGCGGATCGGACCGGTACGGCAGTAGGCAATCTGCCGGCTCGGGCTACGGTAGGCTGTCCACGCCGGCCTCGGAGGCGAGTCACAGCGGCAGATCGGCTCCCTCGTACAATGGCGGCTCCCAAACCCCGGCGGCCTCTCCGTACGGAGCCAACCCGCAGGGGAACACTCCGGCGGCCAGTGCCGAATCGGCCCCCGGATCACCTGATCGCTACCGGTCCTCCGCCACCCAGCCGCCACCCAGTACCTCGTCGCTAGGCTATCCCGGCACGCCCGGCTATACTCCCGGCGCGAGCAGCTACACGCCGGGTAATACGGGCTACAACCCGCCGGGGGTTACCCCGTACAAGCCGCCAGCCGGTTCTTATGTACCGCCAACTGCTAGTGATCCCAATGATCCTCCGCCCTAC
Organism: Pirellulales bacterium; assembly: GCA_030605745.1. Lineage (GTDB taxonomy): Bacteria > Planctomycetota > Planctomycetia > Pirellulales > Thermoguttaceae > JAUWHT01. The sequence continues at coordinate 9,881 of JAUWHT010000425.1, forward strand.
CGGCCGGGCAGCACCGGTACTTATCAGCCGCGCAACTCCGGCGCGACGAGTCTCGGTGGCACGTCCGCGCATCCGGGGACACCGCCCGGTATTGGCTCTGGTGTGATGCCGGCCGATTACGCCCAACCGATCGGCGGCCGGTTGTAGGCCGCGGCGCGCCGGCAGGGGAGCATCAGCCGAGTGTGCCACTTATAGTAGCTCCAAAGTTATGAACAGGCTGCTGATGTGGGGTCCTTCCCAGACCCAGAGCAGCAGCAGGCTGTTTGTAACTTTGCCGCGCGGAGGTATGCTGGGTGGTTCGTGTAAAGAACACGCATCGCCCGGCTACATATACTCAGCACGGGCGAAGTATGAGGTTTTACTCGTGTGTCTGAAGGATGTGGGCGCGGCCGGGGGCCGGGATTTCCGGGGGGCATGAAGCAGTACGAGTTGCGCTTCTCTGTTGGCGGTTCCATTTTGGCTTCAAAGCTCGCCAATTCGACAGATCGCCGTGAAAGTGCAGTAACCAACAGAGAAGAGGAACCCGTAGTGAATGGATCGTGTGGCAATCGCTTCAAGCACTTACCAGCGCGCCGAATTCGGCCGGACCAATGCGCGGTTGATCGAAGGTCTGGAAGCGAAGCGTCAGTAGAGTGTCCAACTGCTGTTTGTGTTTTGTGTGGGCCAGGCTGATGCAGTGGCTGATCGCCTTGCTGAACGCCGTGAAGTCGGCGTAGTATTTCGAGTACAAGACTTGCTTCTTGATGAACTTCCAAAATCTCTCGATGAGGTTCAGATTGGGCGAGTAGGATGGCAAGTAGACCAACTCGATCTTCAGCGATTCGGCAAGTTCTCGCACCACGGCGCACTTTTGATATCGCGCGTTGTCCAGGATCAGACTGATCGGCACGCCAACATTCGCCTGAGTGATCTTCCTGAGCAGTTCACACACAGTGGTTGCATTGATGTACGCATCATTGGTTACGGTTATCAGTTCATGTGTGACCGCGTTCAGGGCGCCCAGCACATTGAAGCGTTGCCTGCCGGCAGGCGCTTTAATGAAGCAGCGCACGAAACACCATAAATACCCGAGAAACGGAGCCAACACGAAATGGGCCGCGTCCACGAAGAACACCGCCCGCCGGCCTGCTTGGGCTTCGGCCAACAGCGGATTGAGCACGTCTTTTTTTAAAGATCGCCTGTTTTTCGACGTCGGCCTTTGCCGGGATGGCGCCGAGTTTCAAGCGCCGCATCCCCAACGACTTGAGAAACTGCCGGACTTGTGTCTGGCTGCGTCGGATGCTGGTGAGCTGTTCGATCTTTGCGGCCGCCTCTTTGACCGTCGCGGGAGGATGCTCGCGAAAGTATCCCTCCAACGTTTCGGCGTGAGCCACCAACTCACTTTGCGGACAGGGGAAGTTCAACTCCTTGAGCTTCTCAATCCCGCCTTTCAGGTAGGCCTGAAGGTAGGCCCGCAAGGTGTTCTCCGTAATCGCCAGGACGTTGCAGATCTGCCAGTGCGGCACGCCTTGGCTTTTCAACAGCAAGGCTTCCATCTTGCGCTGCACGCGAGGATGCGGATGATGGAAACGCTCGTGGCGAAGTTGTTCAACCTGCTCTTCCGTGAACTCGATGCTGGTCATTGGACCGTCCTGGGCAAACAAGCCATCCGTGAAGAAGAAAACCTCATCCGGTTTGGGCGTAGTCTACCGCAGAGACCTCGGTGAGCCAACGGCAGAAACATCTTGGAAGTCTGGGTGATAGCGGTGCTGCGTGGGCAGGAATTGCCTTGAAACGCAGGTTCCCCCTCCTTTGGTGAAGTAGAGTACAAAAATACTAAGTGTCCAACAGTGTGCATCAAAACCGGAAGAGCCTTTTTTTTCAGGCTGGGCCTATGACGTAACCTCTGTCGCCATAACACTTTATATCTACCCCCCCCCGAGGGGTGCCCGGTTCGCCAATTCCGGATTTTTGATCTTGACCAGCAGTTTACGGATGACTATATTTCGTTGTGCTAGCAGTGATTGCTGACACGCCGGTACTGCGTGACCGGTCCAAAAAACCGCAAACCTCGCCCGTGCTGAGTATAC
>JAUWHT010000279.1 GCA_030605745.1 Pirellulales bacterium
GGTCCTGATTCGCCGGAAAGACGGACGGAGTTTCGCGTTGGTTCCAGAACAGACCCCTTCCTCGCCTTTGGACGTTCCCTCTATTAAGGCGGATATCTCGACTCAAGAGATCGTAGCCATCATTCGAGAAGGCAGAGAGAGAGCCGGAACCCGACGCTCCACCTGACCGAGAATGGCACTTACCGTCTCTCTCCCCTCTACCCCGGGGATGCGGAAAGAGTAGAATAGACCTGATACGAATGGGCGCGCCAATGCCGGAAATCAGCCGCTTCTTTGGAATTGTGATTGCCATGTACTACGACGACCACGCGCCGCCTCATTTCCATGCAATCTATGGCTCTGAAAAGGCCGAGTTTCGCATCGATCCGCCCGGAGTTCTCAAGGGGCGTTTGTCGCCGCGGGCGTTGGCGCTCGTGACCGAATGGGCCTCGCTCCATCAGGCGGAATTGCTGGAGGCTTGGGACCAGCGGACTTCAGGGCAAAAGCTGCCAAAGATTAACCCGCTTCGGTAAGGAGGTGCAATATGACACAATTGTGCGCAACAGTCACCCACGTGCAAGTCCTCGACGGGTACTGTGTCGAGTTGACGTTCTCCGACGGCGTTCGGGGCGTCGTGGACCTTGCCAACCGAATAGTCGGACGCGGCGGCGTATTCGGGCCGCTCGAAAACCCGGAATTCTTCCGACGGGTTATCGTCGACAACGAACTGGGAACGATTGCCTGGCCCAGCGGCGCCGACTTCTGCCCGGACATGCTTTATCATTGGGCAACTGGACAAGCCGTCTCGCGGCCGGACTCGGAAACCGTTGCGTCGTGATGGCCATGAAACACCGCCAAGCAGACCAACGATCCGAGAATTACGTATTGTGTCACCGGAATTCATCGACAAGCTCGAAAAAATCGTCGGCCGCAATCTACGCCCCCAAAAAACCCGGCCGTCGCCGAACCAATGAAAATTAGCATTGTGTCCCCGGATTACCAAGCCACACTAACCGAAGACGACGCCGTCGCATTGCTCGACTAACACCTACGCCGCAACCGCCAAGCACACAAGTCCCACCGTAAGTCCTGGCTACGTAAACACAAAACACGAAAACTCAAACCCTTGCTGTAGGACTAATGGCGTTCTGACCCCAAGGATAACGCATGATGAATGAGGAAGCACTGAAGACATTTCTTAGAAATACGCGCCAGGCTTGGCGGACGGTGATGATACCTAATCTGCTCTTTCCACCTGAGTGCGCTTTACCCGTAGATGAGTTTGTTGACAAGTATCGCAACCAAGCGGTAAAGGACTTCTGCCGTTTCTTTTCGCCGATACTTGAGGGGGAGTTCTTGATTTCGTTCGCCTTTGAAAACGGCTTCTTTGGGATTGCCCGACATACTTGGTATGTAGTAACAAATCAGCGGCTCGTCGTTTGGGACAAGCGGACTAGAAAACACTGTGAGTTCCCGTTCAACCAAGTGGCCGATTTCCAGATTCGCGGATCGCGTCTGATCGTCACTCGTACCGATGGGAAACATATTGAGATTAAGAAGAGTTTGGTTGGCTATTTGCCGCCTATTGACATGCTTAAGACCCTTTGTGACTGGGCACCCCACGCTCCGCAAGTCGTTCCTCCCGCCGCGCCCACTGCCCCGCCAGTTAGGTTGAGATGGTACTATGCCCAGCGCTGCTCGACAATTGCGAGTGCAGCAGCAGGGCTTTCCCTAATCATTCTGAGAATCTCACAAGTCCTGTGGCTTGGTTTTCTGCTCGTTTTCCTGGTTGTTTTCAGCTTTGCGATAATGGGCGTCTTTCTCGGCTATGGATACGGCTTGTTTAGAGAGAAGATTGAGAAGATTGAATAACCGGGCAAGAAAAGCTGCCATGTGGGAATTGTGAATTTTGGGCAGTGCGCGTACCGACAGCGGGACCGCTGGTGGGCGGTTGTTTTGGAGGCTCGGGGTGGCATAAATTCGGGGGACACAATACGCATTTCGTTGGTTGGCTACACCTTCGGCTTGCTAAACCCCGTGAACGGTTGAGGGCGGCTTGGGGCCAGAGGGCGGCTTGGGGGGGCGGCTTGGGGCCAGAGAAAGCGCCGGGATAAACCGGCATGGAGTTGCGAATGAGAGAGTCGTACGGGAAAGGTCTAGCGAACCATCCCGGCCCCGAGTCGTACGCTGGCGGGCCTTTTGGAGATAGAGCTACCCAGTCAAGATTGCAAATTGCAAATTGACCATTGCAAATTGCAAAATCACATCTTCCACCTGCCAATTTTCAATTCTCAATTTTCAATTCTCAATTTGCAATCTCCTGATCTTCTCAGTGCCCTCGTGAACGGTTACCCCTTCGGAACACTGGCGGCGTGGATGTGGTTAAAACCGCTGCGATCCGAATTGAAAATCACCCATTTCAGATCCGGCGTCAGGTACGCATGGGGATGGGTGTAATGGCCGCGGGTCATGGACGCTTTCGACTCGCAGACCACGGCCGTCTTGCCGGTCTGGGTCGAGCCGATCACCAGCTTGCAGGTTCCGTACCAGTCGTCGCCGCAGAAGACCCGCCCGCAACGGGATGCATGGATATGGGCGAACCGGTAACCCTTGGCCACCACGCGCGCCGGCTCGCCTGCGCGCACACCCAGCAGGTTGCCCTTCTCCGGCGCGTAATCGCCGGTCCGTACAACTGTCAGCAGGACTTCGTTGGTCTTGCCGATCCACGTTTCATGTCCGGTGAGTCCCGTGGTGTAGGGTTTTCCCACCTGCAGTTCGGTCCGTTTTCCGTCCGGCACGGATAGCAAGTAGACGGTTGCCCCTTCCGGGCCGAGCGACCGTTCCATCTTCCCCTCGGGCGAGAACTTGGCGCCACGGTTGTGCTGGACCAGCACCTGTTTGCCTTCCCCCGGCTCGAACTGGGGATGCGGGTTCCAGATGCAAGGGTCCCGGTCGATGATCGTGTGTCGGCCGCTGCCCAGATCGAACAGTACGAGGCCGAACAACCTCTGTTGCCCGCCGAGCCACTTCAGCCGGAGATAGTACCGCCCGTCCGTCGACGCGGCACCAACGGTTCGCCACGGGCCCTTCTCCACGTGGTACACTCTCTCGGGCGTTCCGTCGGCCAGGTCAGCACGCATCAGATCCAATCCGCCGTCGGCAGTTCGCTTCTGGTAATACAGAACTCCTTTAGACGTCATCGCACAGCCGGAATAACCAACACTCACGTCCAGCAAGTGTTGCTTCCAGGTGCCCAGTTCCACAACCATGAACTCGACGTTGTTGTCTGAGAGCTTCGGGTTTCGTCTTTCGTAGACGAAGTACCGTGAATCCCGGGAACAATAGGACGCCTCGCAGTAGATATTCGACTGCCGGAACCTTTCGGTGGTAACTTGCCAGATTTCGGCGCCGGTGGGTTGCCGTTCAATTCGCACGGCGCCGCTGCGTGAAGCGGTCTCGTCGGCCACTCCGAATTTGGCAACTCCGGCAATTCCAGTCGCAGCAGAAAGCATCTGCCCGACGGCCGTTCGGCGCGTGATCGGTGGATCACAATTGGTGTGACGCATCATGGTGTACTCCTTGAGGGAGGATGGTCGGCGGAAAGTTCTAGTCAACAGTCTTCTCTTTCGGAGCGACGCTGCGCAATGGTTCACCATGAGTGATCACAGTCACCATTACGCGTGGATTGTAGTCCTCCAGGCTGTCGCATGTGAACTTGATCTGGTTCTCTCCCGCGCTCAACGTGGGCGTCTCGCTCCGCGGGTTGACCTCTCTTATCACCTTCCCGTTCGGATCGTAGAGCTTGCAGTCGGAAGGCGACTTGAACTCAAGGTAGCACCCACTCTCAAGTTCGATGGGAAAGACGATCGTTTTGCTGCCCACGGTAACGGCCGGGTCTTGCAGCTTCACCTTCACCGTGGGTAGTGCCTTGACGGGGCTGAGGTAACAGGTAACGGTTTGGCCTGGCGGAATGTTGTTGTAGAACAGATTCAGAGAGGCCAGCTTCGAGTAGTTCACCGACTCGCTATAAATTGGGACCGGGACGTACACTGTGTGGCTATAGTAGGGCCAGGAGTAATCGGCGTGCCGGGCGCCCTCGGGCTCGATCAGTTCGACGTATCGCCAGCCGGTGAAGTCGACGACGACGTAGTGCTCGCCGTGGGCAATGCCGGTCTCCGGAGTGCTCTTCAGTTGCAGGTTCAGGAGTTCCCCCTTGCCGTCGCCGTGGATCCAGAGCCCCATTGCCTTCTGGGCGGCGATATCCAGCGGGGGCGAGAATTGCCTGCCCATCTTCGACCAGGCGCCCCGCCGGGTGGACTTCGTGCTGGCAGCCGTGTAGCAAGCGCTCACGTTTCCGACCTTCACTTGATCGGTCGACGTCTCGAACTTCTGAGTGACGCCGGCTGCGGCCTGGCGGACGCTGAACACGCTCGCATCTGCGAAGTCGGCAATGGTCTTCGCTTCTGCCGAATCGTACGGCGCGGCCGACATCAGGGCCTCGATCCGTAGCCTCAGCGGCTGAGCACCGTGCTTGTTGTCGATCTTCCAAACGCTGCTCGGACCTTCCGCGTCGGTCACCTTGTGCTCGATGTACTGTACGGGTAGGAACTGCCATGTGCCGTCGGCGGTTTGGACCAGCTTGAACTCGTCGCCGGGCATTTTGAGCTTGTCCTTGATCGACTGCGGGAAATGGCCGGCGTGCCGCAGGGCCTCGTAGCGGCCCATGATCGACACCATCTCTGTCCAACCGGGGGTTTGCTCGACACTGCCGGGGCTAACGCGCTGGAGCGAGAAGCCGACGTCGTGTGCAAGGCACTTGGCGCAAAGGTACTCGATGTCCTCCGGTCGCGACGCCGGCCGGCCCGGCCCGCCGTAAGGCCTAAGCGCCCACCAACCCAAATGACCGGGCATGAAATGGCTGCGATAGTGCCCGAGCGAGCGGCAGTGGATGTCGATGAACTTCTTGGGGCTGCGGACCGGGTGGTCCCACGCGCCTGCCCTGGAGCGGAGGTGCCAGAGGTGGTGTGGGAATGTGCTGGCCTCGACCAGCACCGGCCGGTTGATCTTCTCGTACACGCCAAATGCGAACCTCATCGCGTAGTGCCAGGCATATTTCGACTTAAGAAACCTCCATGCCCCGTCCAGCCCGTCGAAGTAGATCATGTCGAACTCGCACGTGTTGAATATGTCGGCGATGCCCCGGGCCATTTCGTCCATCAGGGTTGAGTCCCCGTCCGGTAGGTACATCCCGAAAACTTCAGTGAGATGATGCACAGTGGCGCCCTTTTCGTGGGCCGCCGGCTTCGTGCCGTACGCACCGCGACGGCATTGCGTGAAGCCGTACGGCGGTTCTTCCGAAATGCCGCTGTAGGTGATCAGCTCGTCGTCTATCCGGATGCTGTTACCCCCGAGGACCCAGAAACCGCAGATCGTGGGTAGACCCTCGGGCGATTTCAGCGTGGGGATGGTGGTCGCATCCTCGGCCACCGGGGCAGCCAGTGTGAAGACCGCATCGGTGGCCAGCCGCTTGTCCGGCACGGGCGTCACCCACGGGCAGTTCTTGCTGATGCTGAACGAGTGCATGTGCATTCCGGCCTTCAGGCCCGCGGCATGGATCTTCTCAATGACGCCCTTCAGCCCTTTCACACCGTTGGGGTACAAGTTGGGGTGCGGGCGATAGTCGCCGTACCGGCCCCAGCCGACTAGCAAGAGTTGAGTTATCCCGGCGCGCTTGGCCAGCACAATCCAGTCATCAACATCGGTCTCCGACAGCCTGGCGAACAGGTAAGAGCCTCTGGCGTCCTTGCAATCTAGTGCCCAGGCGCCCCCGACCGTCGAGCAGGGCAGTCCCTCGCCGCGCACCACTTCCTTGATTACCTCGCGCATGTCTTTCAAGGGGCAAGCCACCAGCGCGATCTTGGCCCCTGAAAGACCAAACCGCGGATAACACGCGGCCCACAGAGAACGGCTCGGACCGGGCAGCCCGCGCACGTTCACCTGGAGGTTCAACGCCAGCACACACGCGGCAAACGCCTCTCCATCGTTCCCGCCTGCGCTCAGGTGCAGGTCTGAGAGCACCAGTTCGTCGATCTTCTCGTCGCTGATCGATTCCAGCTCGAAGACAAGGTAGTGCTTCTTGTACGTTGCTTTCAGCACGACCGTGATGCCGGCCTTTTGGAACTGGACCGTGATTTTGCCGTCCGCAAAAGTACAAGCGGTCGGCTCGTACCACGCATCGCCCTTTTTCAGCCTCACAAAGGCCCGCTGTCCCTTCTGCACGCAGTAGTCCTTGCCCGTGTGCTTGTCCACGAAGCCCAGATTCTTGCCATCCGGGCTGATGACATACGTCACGTACTCGTTTTCGAGCACAATGTCCTTTGCCTGCGCGGTTTCCTCGCCGGCTTCGCAGAGTCTCGTAGAGACCAGCACCGAGCACGTTGCGATGAGAACCGTCAGCTTTTGCAGTAGCATTTTTTTCTCCCTTATGATTGAAGCCCCTGGAATGTTCAACAACAAATGCAGATCAGTTACTCCCGCTGGCCGCCGTCTCTTGCAGCGGCTTACCGCAAGTGATCACCGTAACTTTCGCTCGGGCGCTGAACCCCTCAGGGCCTTCGCAGGCGAATTTCAGTTGGTTATCGCCGGCAGCCAACCTCGGGACTTCACCCCGCGGCTGTACCTGCTGAACCAGCGCACCTCGCTCGTCGTACAGCTTGCAATCGGCCAGCGAATTGAACTCGATGTAGCAGCGGCTCTCCAGCGCAACTGGAAAGACGATCTTCTTGCCGCCGATGGTGACGCTTGGATTACGGAGCTTGACCTTTGCGGTCGGAAGGGCCTTGATCTGGCTCAAGTAACACCGTACCTCCTGGTCGGGCGGCAACTCGTTGTAGTAAAGGCTCAGGTTAATCATTTGGTTGCGCGGTCTTACCCGGCCCATCTCGATGTACCAACGGCTAAAACGGTAAGGCCACTTATAGTCGAAGTACCGAGCCACGTCGCGTTCGAGTACGAAGAGTTCGAAGTATCGCCACCCGACAAAGTCTATGTTGATATATTGCTCTTCGTAGGCCCTGAAGGTCGGGCCGTAGGGATTCCATAACTGCACGTTCAGAAGTTCGCCCTTACCGTCACCGTGAATCCACACGCCGACGACCCTGTGGTCGGTGAGGTCCAGCGGCCGGGAGAACGTCTTGCCCATGTGCGCCCATGCGCCGCGCGGGTTCTTGCCCGTGTTCTTCGCGGTGTAGCAAGCGGCGGCCTTCCGCGACTGAATCACGTCGGCGCAACGGGCCAGCTTGTGCGTGGCACCCTTGGCTGTTGTCCGAACCGTGAATTCGTCGTCTTTGCCGAAATCCGCCAGCACGATGTTGTCGGGAGCGTCGTACGAGCCGGCCGACAGGAGTGCCTCGATCTTGAGTTTCAGCGGCTGCGCGCCGAAGCGGTTGCTGACCTTCCAGGTACTCGTGCCGTTGTCCAGGCCCGTCACCTTGTGGCTCAGATAGTTGGTTGGAATGAACTGCCAAGTTCCGTCGTCGGTCTTTCTCAGGCGAAATTCGTCCCCGGGCGCCCTGAGCCTGGCCTTGATCGATTCAGGGACCGCGCCGGACAGACGCAGGCGCTCGTACCGGCCCATCAGGGTCAGCAGACGGAGCTTGCCGCTGGCGGAATCGACCTTCTCGCCGTGGGCCGTGACGACGTCGCCTCCGATTTCCTGGAGTTCCGCGTCGGCCGGCAAGTCCGTCACACTGATGCCCTGGAACGAAAACGACATGTCGTTACCGAGGCTCTTGCAGCACATGTAATCGACTTGGTCGTGCGTGGTCGCGTCGTGCGTGGGGCCAGGTCCCAGAAGCGCCCACCAGCCAAGCTGGTACGGCAGTAACTCGCGTTCGCGCACGCCCCGGCCATGGTCGCAATGGTAGTCTATCCACCGCTTAATCGCATGATGGGGGTAGTCCAGGGCCCCAAGCTTGCTATGAATGGGCCACATGTGGTGCGTATAGGCCGCTCCTTCGACGCCCACTGATCGCTTGAACTTCGCCAACGTCGTCAGCACCATCCTGGACATGTGGTACGAACCTTCACCCCGAGGCCCGTAAACGCTTTCCGCGCCCAGACCGTCGAAGTAGATCATGTCGAAGCCGCACGTGTTGTACGCGTCGGCAATGGACTGTGTCAGCTTGTCGAACAAACGCGAGTGTGGATCGGGCAGATAGAATCCGTACATCTGCGCCAGGTGACTGACGACAGTGCCCTTGTCGTGGCCGGCCGCCTTGGTTCCGTTGGCTCCGCGGATGCAGCCGGTGAACGCGTAGGGCTGTTGAGTTGAAAGGCCGGTGTACCTGATGATCTCATCGTCAATCTGGATGTCGTTGCCCCGCGAAGTGTAGCCGCCGTAAGTATCGCCCCTGGGCACTTCCACGGTGGGGATCACCTTGGCGTCGCGACTGACCCGCGCGGCGAGCGTGAAGTGCGCGTCTTTGAACAGCCCCGGGTCCGGCACGGGGCGCACCCACGGGGTGTGCTTGGAGATGCCGGAGGAGTGCATGTGCAGACCGGCCAGCATGCCCGCCGCGTGGATCTTGTCTATCACGGCCTTGACGCCGGCCAGTCCGTGCGGGTACAGGCTTCGGTTCGGCTCGTAATCCCCGTACCTGAAGCAGCCGACGAACATCATCTGCCTCATGCCGGCCAGCTTGGCCAAACGGATCCACTGGTCCACGTCCGCCTCCGAGGGACGACAAAACAGATAGGACCCGCGGGCAAGGTCCGAGTCCAGTGCCCAGGGACCGCCCACCGGTGAGCATGGCAACCCCTCAGCCTTCAGCAGTTCCCTCAAAACCGAGCGCACCTCTGCCACTGGACAGCCCACGACGGCAATCTTCGCGCCGACTAGGCCGATCCGGCGAGTGCACGCCGAGCGCAGCGTCGGCCCGTATAAAAGCACTCTGACCACACGCAGGTTCAGCGAGCGCAGGCAGACGGCAAACCTGTCATCACGGATCACCCTCGATTGGTGACCAACGTGCCCAGCAATGGTCAGGTGTAGATCCGACAGCACGAACTCGCTGACCTGCTCGTCCTTGTCGTTGATCGAGACCAGCTCGAACACGAAGTAGTGCTTCTTGACGATCACTTTGATGACCGCGGTCACTGCCGACTCGCCGAACCGGGCCGTGATTTGGCCGTCGGCATACGACAGAGCAGAAGGCGGATAGTTCTTGCCTCCCTTTTTGAGTTGGACGCAGTAGTGCGCCGGCTCCTTCGCGCAGTAGTCCTTGCCCGTCCGCTTGTCCACGAAGCTCAGGTTGCGGCCGTCCGCGCCGATGAGATATTTGACATACTCGTTTTCGAGCACGATGTCTCCCACCTGGGCGGTTTCCTCGCCGGCCTCGCAGAGTCTCGTAGAGACCAGCACCGAGCACGTTGCGATGAGAACCGTCAGCTTTTGCAGTAGCATTTTTTTCTCCCTTATGATTGAAGCCCCTGGAATGTTCAACAACAAATGCAGATCAGTTACTCCCGCCGGCCGCCGTCTCTTGCAGCGGCTCACCGCAAGTGATCACCGTAACTTTCGCTCGGGCGCTGAACCCCTCAGGGCCTTCGCAGGCGAATTTCAGTTGGTTCTCATCGGCAGCCAGGGTCGGGGCTTCACCTTGTGGCTGCACTTGCTGAACCAGCGCACCTCGCTCGTCGTAGAGCTTGCAGTCGGACATCGAGTTGAACTCGATGTAACAGCCGCTCTCCAGCGTCACTGGAAACACGATGCGCTTACCGGCTATCTCGACGCTCGGATTGCGAAGCTTGACCTTCACCGTCGGCAGCGCCTTGACGGGACTCAAGTAGCAGGTGACCGTCTCGCCGGGCGGGATATTGTGATAGTATAACTTCAGCCGAGTAATGCTATCATAGGGAACACTACCCCGGGTGACGTGCATGTGCCAGTAGGGCCACTTATAGTCGTAAACGCGCTCGCCCTCCGGCTCGACCAGCGTGTGATAGCGCCAGCCCTTGTAGTCGACGACCACGTAGTGGTCTCCCTGCCCTTCCTGTCCTCGGCCGGCGAGTTGGAAGTTGAGCACTTCGCCCTTGCCGTCGCCGTAAACCCAGACGCCGATAGCGCCTTTTCCTTTCAAGCTGAGCGGCGGCGAGAATCCTACGGCCATCCGCGACCAGCCCACGCGATCCTTCCGCGAGTTGGTGGCCGTGTAGCAACCGCTCGTTTTCCCGATCTTGACCTCGGTTGTTGAGGTTTCGATCTTCGGTGTTACCCCGGGCGCGGCCTCCCGGATGCGAGATATCAGCTTGCGCTCAGACGGCAGCAGGCTGGCCAACTTCGACGCATCGCTGAAGTCGGTCAACAGCGTTGCCTCCGGCGAGTTGTAAGGTGCCGGCGACAGCAGCGCCTCGATCCTGAGCTTTAGCGGCTGCGGAGCGAACCGGTTGTTCACCTTCCACACGTTGCTCGCACCGTCGATCGCCGTCACCTTGTGCTGGGTATACTCTACGGGCGCAAGCCGCCACTTATCCTGGGAGTCCTTGATCAGCGTGAACTCATCCTTCGGCACTCTGAGCTTCGCCTTGATTGATTCCGGGAAGTAGTTACTGAGCCGCAGTTGTTCGTAGCGTCCCATGATGGAGAGCAATTCAGTCCATGCCGGCGTTTCGCGGAGGCGGGCCGGGCTAAGAACGTGTTTTGAAATTACCGATGCGAGTCCCCTCCCCCTCCGGGAGAGGGTTAGGGTGAGGGTTATTCGGCAAGAAACCCCCGCTATTTGCGGTGTGATCCATGCCGCCCTCACCCTCTGCCCCTCTCCCAAAGGG